>JAHDPS010000296.1 GCA_018434225.1 Bacillota bacterium | reverse complement strand
TCCCAGGTCAGGTTCAGGCCGCCCTCCCTCTCCAATACGTCCACGACCCTGAGGCTCTGTTCGTTGTGACGGAATCCCCCGGGATGCAATTCGTTGAGGACGTCCTCGCCCGCGTGCCCGAACGGCGTGTGACCGAGGTCGTGACCGAGGGCTATGGCCTCCGCCAGGTCCTCGTTGAGCGACAACGCCCTGGCGATGGTCCTCGCGATCTGGGCCACCTCGAGGGTATGGGTGAGTCTGGTGCGGAAGTGATCCCCCTCGGGAATGATGAACACCTGCGTCTTGTGTTTTAGTCTCCTGAACGCCTTGGAATGGATCACTCGGTCGCGGTCGCGCTGGAAGCACGTCCGGATGGGGCACGGCTCCTCCGGTATCGCCCTGCCCCTGGAACGGGCGCTCTTGCATGCGCGGGGGGATAGCCGCTCGTCCTCCCATTCCTCCGTCATCTTGCGCCATTCCATGAGGCGAACCCCCTTGCTTACGTTGACGGCCGGCGCGAGGTGCGCCGGCCGGTCGATTCACGCCGTCCTATTCCTTATCGCCGCCTGGGCCGCGGCCAGTCTGGCGATCGGCACCCTGAAAGGCGAAGAACTCACATAGTCAAGCCCGGCGCGGTGGCAGAAGTCTATCGATCTCGGGTCCCCCCCGTGTTCGCCGCATATCCCGATGATCAGGCCGGACCTTACGGATCTTCCGAGCTTCACCGCGGTCTCGATCAACTTGCCCACGCCGCTCTCGTCGATCACGGCGAACGGGTTGTCCCCCAGGATCTTTTTCTGCACGTAGATGTGCAGGAACTTCGCCTCTGCGTCGTCCCTGCTGAAACCGAACGTGGTTTGTGTGAGGTCATTGGTGCCGAACGAGAAGAACTCGGCGTGCCGGGCGATCTCGTCCGCCGTCAGCGCCGCTCGAGGCACCTCGATCATCGTTCCAACTATGCAGGGGAATTGTATGCCTGTGCCCCGCCTGACCTCATCGGCCACCCTCTCCACAAGTTCCTTGAGCGGCCTGAGTTCCAGGTGATGGCCGACGAGCGGGATCATGACTTCGGGTTTGACGTCGTCGATCCCCCTCCCGATGAGCACCGCGGTCGCCTGGAATATCGCCCTTGCCTGCATCTCGTATATCTCGGGATACACCACGCCGAGGCGGCAGCCCCTGAAGCCGAGCATCGGGTTGGACTCCGAGAGCGCCCTTGCCTTCTTCAGCAGTTCCCGCTTTCTCTCGATATCCGGGCCGGTGGCCCCTCGCATCCTGGCCTCGGTGAGCTGCACCACGAGATCCTCCACGTTCGGCAGGAACTCGTGAAGGGGCGGATCGAGCAGTCTTATCGTGACGGGATATCCTCGCATCGCCTCCAGGATCTGCTCGAAGTCCCTCTGTTGAATGGGCAGCAGCTTGTCCAGGGCGGCGCGGCGCTCCTCCTCCGTCTCCGCCAGGATCATCTCCTGGACGATGGGCAGCCTGTCCGCTTGCATGAACATATGCTCGGTCCTGCATAGCCCTATGCCCTGGGCGCCGAATTCGCGCGCCTTCCTCGCGTCCCGGGGCGTATCGGCGTTGGCCTGCACGCCCAGCCTCCGCGCCCGGTCCGCCCAGTCGAGCAGGTTCTTGAACTCCGCGCTGAGTTGCGGGTCTATGACCGGAACCCGGCCGATGTATATGTTGCCCGTGGCTCCGTCTATCGAAATAACGTCGCCCTCCCGGACGATCTTGTCGCCGACGTACAAGCAACGCTCATTCAGGTCTATCTTGAGGGCGTCGCAACCGACCACGCACGGTTTCCCCATACCCCTCGCCACTATCGCGGCGTGGCAGGTCATCCCGCCGCGGCTGGTCAGTATACCCTGCGAGAACACCACTCCGGGCATGTCGTCGGGAGTGGTCTCGGGCCTGACCAGTATGATATTCTCGCCGTCCTGGCCGAGGGCCTCGGCGCGGTCCGAATCGAAGACGGCCTTGCCCGTGGCCGCGCCGGGCGATGCCGGTAGGCCGGTGGCGAGGACGTCGAGCTTCGCCGACGGATCTATGCCCCTGTGGAGGATCTTCACTATGTGATCCGGTTCAATGCGCATGAGCGCCTCTTCCCTCGTTATCTTCCCCTCGCTGACCATGTCCACCGCAGCTCGCACGGCGGCCGTGGCCGTCCTCTTCGCAGAACGGGTCTGGAGCATGTAGAGCCTGCCTTTTTCGACGGTGAACTCGATGTCCTGCACATCGCGATAGTGGGACTCGAGCAGGCCGCAGGTCTCAACCAGCTGCTTGTGCGTCTCAGGCATCACCCGGGCCATCTCGGCTATCGGCCGGGGGGTGCGGATGCCCGCCACGACGTCTTCGCCCTGGGCGTTGGTGAGATACTCGCCGTACAGCTCGGCGACTCCCGTGGAGGGGTTCCTGGTGAACACCACGCCGGTCGCACAATCGTCTCCCATGTTTCCGAACACCATTGACTGGATGTTGACGGCCGTGCCCAGGTCGTCGGGGATCTTGTTGACCTTCCTGTATACGATCGCCCTCTGATTATTCCACGATTCAAAGACCGCCTTCACGGCCATCATGAGCTGGGTCTTGGGATCCTGAGGGAAATCCGACCCGGTGACGTTTCTGACGAGGGTCTTGTAGTCGCGGATGACCCCCTCCAGGGCGGCGTCATCCATCTGCTGATCCTGGACGACTCCGGCTCGTTCCTTGTTCATAGCCAGGACTCTCTCAAATTCAGCGTGCTCCATACCAAGAACGACATTGCCGAACATCTGGATGAACCTGCGATAGCAGTCCAGCGCGAACCTGCGGTTTCCCGTGAGACGGGCCATGCCCTCCATAGTGGAATCGTTCAGGCCCAGGTTAAGCACCGTGTCCATCATCCCGGGCATGGAAACGGCGGCGCCCGAACGGACGGAGACAAGAAGCGGGTTGCGCTCGTCACCGAACTTCTTGCCCGTCTCCTTCTCCAGCCCTTCCAGGGCGTTCGCGCTCTCTTCCTCCAGCCCCTCCGGCATGTTCGCGCCTACCTGGTAGACGTTGCACGCCTCCGTCGTGATCGTGAACCCCGGCGGGACGGGCAGTCCCATGCTCTTCATCTCGGCGAGATTGGCCCCCTTGCCGCCGAGAAGGGAACGCATCCCCTTGTTACCCTCGTCAAAACGGTAAACGTACTTCCTAGACATGTCCTCCACCCCTTGTCACCAGTGCGATCACATCGTTAGCCGTCTCCTCGACGGCCTTGTTGGATACGTCAAGTACGGGGCACCCGACCATGCGAAACACCTCGAAGGCGTACTCCAGTTCCCTGGCTATCCTGTCACATCCCGCGTAGTCCGCCTCGGGGGGCAAGCCCATCGCCTTCAGCCTCTCCATGCGGATCCCCTTGAGCTGCTGCTCGTTTATTGTGAGGCCCACGATCTTCGACTTCTGCACCAGGAACAACTCCTCGGGCAGTCTAACCTCCGGCACCAGCGGGATGTTCGCCACCTTCCACTTGCGGTTCGCAAGGTACAGGCTGACCGGCGTCTTCGACGTGCGCGAGACGCCCACGATCACGACGTCGGCCTTGGTGAGTCCCTTCGGGTCCTTGCCATCATCGTACTTGACGGCGAACTCGATCGCCTCTACTCGCTTGAAGTAGTCCTCGTCCATTTTCCGGACGAGGCCGGCCATCATCTTCGGCCTCACCGTGGCGACCTCTTCCAGCGCCGCCAGCATGGGGCCCATGATATCCACAGCGGGAATCCCCAACCGCTCCGTCTCGCGACTCATCGCTTCTCGCAGTTCGGGTAGTATAAGAGTATACACAATGGCGGCCTTCCTGGCCTTCGCCTGGGTCACTATGTCCAGAATCGTGCCGGGGCTTCCAACGTGCGAAATGCGCACGATATCGAACGCGTGCGAATTGAACTGCGAAGCCGCGGCCCGCGTAACGAGTTCCGCGGTTTCCCCGACGGAATCGGACACGACCAGGATAGTCGGAAGACCTGGTAAAGATTCTATACGCGGTCATCCCCTTCGAGGAGAATTCTCTCACCCTGATTATATACTCCCAGGGTCGATCACTTCCTCCTACAGACGCGCCTCCCGTCGCTCTCCAGGGATTAGATAGCGCCCTCCTGGATCATCCGGAGGAGGTCGGCCAGGGTCCCCTCGTAATCGGCCGAATACGCCCTGTTGTCGCGGTTCCGGACGGCGTCTTTCACCAGGAACGTCTTCATGCCCAGCCCGCCGGCCACGAGGTCTTCCTCGACGTCGTTACCCACCATGACGCATTCGGCGGGTTGGAGGCCGACAATTGAGCATATTTCGAGGTAGTAATCCATGTGGGGCTTGCAGAAGTGCATTGTCTCGTATGTCGTTATGAATTTGAACAGGTCGGGTTCGAGCCCCGCCCACGAAAGTCTCTCCAATATGGCGGTCCTCGGGTACACCGGATTCGTGGCGAGGACGGCGGTGTATCCCTCTCGCACCGCGGTCTCCACAACCCGCCGCGCGACCGGATCGCACGAGGAAAACCTGCGCAAAAGGGGGAAATCGTCGCTGTAGAAGGCCTGTATGCGGGTTACCCATTCGTCCTCCGGCAGACCGAGTTTCGGGAAGAAGTCCGCGTGGAAGACATCCATGTTGGTCATGGTCTTGTCCAGGTTGTTAATCATTACCTCCAGGGACAGCACCAGTTCCCTCGTAAACGTCTTCGGGTCGAACTCCCTCTCGAACCTGGGGGCCAGCATCTCGAAGTACGCCTTCATGAAGCCGTCCATGTCCACCCTGAGGAGGGTTTCATCAAGATCGAACAGGATGCCGCGCGTCCGCATTTGCATCACTCCGCCACCAGTGTTCCGCCAGCGCAATTCTATGACACGACGAGGCGGGACAGGTCCGCCGCCTTTCCAAAAAGGGCGGCCACGCTCGATAGGAGCGCCAGCCTGTTCCAGCGCACATCGAGGTCTTCGCTCATCACCAGCACCTTATCGAGGAATCCGTCCACGGGGTCCTTGAGCCGGGCCATGCATCTGAAGAAGCCATCGTAGTCTTCCCCCGCTAGGAGGCGTTCGGCCTCATCCCTGGTCGACTGAAACCGCGCGTACAGCGCCCTCTCTTCTTCCTCCACCAGCAGGCCCGGGTCCACCTCGGTCTTCTTCGCCTCGCGCGCCAGGTTCGCGGCGCGCTTGAACCCCACCATCATAGCCGAGAAATCCGGGTCCGCGGAGAATTCCTGGAGCGCGCGGGCCCGCTTCACCGCCGCACCCACATCGTCGAAGCCGGCACCCAACGTCGCGTCTACGAGATCGTACCTGATCCCATCGTCTTCGAGGTAACCCTTGAGGCGTCCTTTGAGGAAGTCCATGATGTCCGGCCCGGCGTCTGACCCGGCGTCCGTAGCCCTCGCGGCGCCGCACCCCTCCCCCTCCAGCAGGGCCAGGGCCGCATCCACGGCGACGCCCAGGGATATGCGGATATCCCCGTCGACGTCCCCCGCGAGGATCGACACAATGCCCGAACCCTGCCTGCGCAGTGCGTACGGATCCTGGGATCCCGACGGGACTATACCCGCGAGAAAACATCCGGTTATTGTGTCGATCTTATCGGCCAGGGACAGCACCGCTCCCACAACCGTGGATGGCAGCGCGCCCTTCGACTGCGCCGGCATGTATTGTTCGCTTATGGCGAGGCAGACCTCGGGGTCCTCACCCTGCCTCTTCGCGTACTCCCGCCCCATGACCCCCTGCAACTCGGGGAATTCACGGACCATGCCGGTGGTAAGGTCGGTCTTGCAGAGGAGCGCCGCGCGGTCGATCTGTGAAAGCCGCTGTTCCCGCACGCCCGCCATCTCGCCGATCTTGCGAGCGAGCGCGCGGATGCGCTCCGTCTTGTCGTGCAGCGTGCCGAGTTTCTCCTGGAAGAGAACCCGCTTCAGCAAGCCTACCCTATCCTCCAGCCGCGTCTTCTGGTCTTCCTTGAAGAAGAACGAGGCGTCGGCGAGCCGGGCGCATATCACCCGCTCGTTCCCCATCCGTACCTGATCGATGTGATCCCGGCCGCCGTTTCGGACTGACACGAAGCACGGCAGCAGGCGCCGGGATCCTTGCGACCTTGCGGTTCGGTCGCCGGCGGATCCGTCGGCGGCGGAACCATCGTCGGCGCAATCGTCGTCGACTGTTTCATTGCGGGCGGTTCCGTCGTCGGCTCCCCCGGGAGCGCACACGTGGAAATACCTCTGGTGGTGCCGCATCGTGGTGATGAGCACCTCGGCGGGGATATCGAGATACTCCCCGGAGAACCTCCCGGCGAAAGCGGTCGGGTACTCGACCAGGTAATTTACCTGCTCGAGGAGGGCGGGGTCTATCGCTGCTTCGCCCCCCTCTTCCCCTCCAACGGCCTCGACCTGCCGCCTTATCATCTCCCTGCGCTCGTCCTGATCTACAATGACTCCGGCCCGGCGCAGGATGGAAATGTATTCGCCCGGCTCCCGGATCTCGAAGGGTCCGGGACCCATCACCCTATGCCCGTATGTGGACCTACCGGACTTGACGCCGGCGAGCTCGAAATCGATCTCGCTATCCCCAAAGAGCGCGACGACCCATCGAACCGGCCTGGCGAACGAGTGCTCGCCTTGGCCCCACCTCATTGAGCGCGGGAACGAAAGTGACATCACCAGAGACGGGATCGCCTCCGCGAGCACCTCGATAGCCGTTCTTCCCTTCTCCACCTTGATGGCATAGACGTACTCCCCGCCCGGCGTCCCTCGCACCACCAGGTCCTCGGGAGCGACACCCTGCCCGCGAGCAAAACCCAGCGCCGCCTTCGTGAAACGGCCTTCTCCATCGAAAGCAACGGCACGTGAAGGCCCCCTGGCCTCCAAGGTCTTGTCTTCCTGTGTCTCCGGTATGCCGCCGCAGAGCAGCGCAAGCCTGCGCGGAGTTGCGTACACGCGGATCCCGGGCGCGACGCCACCAGCCGCTCCCTCCGCGCCGCCCACACCCGCGGGGCGAAGCCCCAGGTCGTCCATCATCGTGGCGGCCATTTCCCTCAGTTGCTCGACCGCCGGCGGCAGGAAGGCGGCCGGCATCTCCTCGAACCCTATTTCGACCAGCAGATCGCGAACTCTCACCTGGCGCATTCTTACTTGGCGCGTTTTCACTTGGCCCCCTCCCCCCACGCCCCGCGCGAGAGCGGATAGCCTTCCGCTTCCCTCTGCTCCAGGTACACCTTAGCGACCGCGCGAGCGAGGTTCCTCACCCGGAGGAGATAGGACGTCCTTTCGGTGACGCTTATCGCGCCCCTGGCCTCGAGTATGTTGAACGCGTGCGAACACTTGAGCACATAATCGTAGCAGGGGAGCACCAGCCCGTCCGAGGCTAGGCGGCGCGCCTCCTTCTCGTATGTTTCGAACAGGCCGAAGAGCATCGCGGTATCCGCGGATTCAAAACTGTACTTCGAGTGTTCGAACTCCGCTTTCTTGAATATGTCGCCGTACGTGAGTCCCTCGGCCCACCGGATGGAGTAGACGTTGTCCACCCCCTGAATGTAGGATACGAGCCTCTCGAGGCCGTATGTGAGCTCCACGGCGACGGGCCGGCAATCGTAACCACCGACCTGCTGGAAGTATGTGAACTGCGTGATCTCCAGGCCGTCGAGCCATACCTCCCAGCCCAATCCCCAGGCGCCCAGAGTCGGCGCCTCCCAGTTGTCCTCGACGAAACGGATGTCGTGGGCCGCTGGATCTATCCCGATGAACGCGAGGCTTCGCAGGTACTTGTCCTGGATGTCATCTGGTGATGGTTTGAGGATGACCTGGTACTGGTGATGCTGGTACAGCCTATTAGGGTTGTCGCCGTACCTGCCGTCGGTGGGGCGCCTGGACGGCTCCACGTAGGCGACCCGCCAGGGTTCCGGGCCTAGCGCGCGCAGGAAGGTGGCGGGATTCATCGTGCCCGCGCCCTTCTCCACATCGTACGGCTGCTGGAGCGCGCAGCCCTCGCGGGCCCAGTAGTTCTCCAGGGCCAGCACCACTTCTTGAAACGTCGTCTGAGATGTCGTGCCGCTCACACATACTCCTCCCCGGGGACAAAAGCACGAACCCCCCGCCGGCTTGCCCTATTGCGCCGCCGAGACGGGAGGTTCCCGCGTTTTCAATCTACCAGGGTACCCATGGCTTGTCAACGCCCGCTGAATGTGCTGCCCGCAGAACTGTGCACTGCCAAGACTCGCCCGCAAGGTTCGTTGCTTGTCGCGCTACTTGTCGACGTCCTTTGGGAACGTCACCGGGTCATCGCAGCAGCATCCCCCTGGTGAGCCCGGTCCGGCAGGTCCCTTTCGCTCGAACTCGATCGTGCATTTCGTGGCCAGCGCCGCAGCCACTCCAATCGCGGCAAGATACGGGGCGATGACCGCGCCCACGGCGCCCACGGTTACGGGGATCTCGGCAACAACCGATTCCCCCTGTTTCACGACTATCTTCGTGACGTTGCCCTCGTGTAGCAATTGCTTCACCTTTTCGACAACCTCGTTGCCGCGCACATGGATCCGTTCGCTCCAGTCGCCGACGCCTTTTCCCTTTTCCTCAAGAATGATCAGCGCCTGGACCACGTCGCCGTTCGTCCTTTCCAGGGCCTCTCTCGCTTCCTTGTAAGAAACGCCTGTGCGCGATCTGATCTGGTCGATCATTTCGAGCGTTATGTCCATTTTGTTCACCCCGCCTCGGATTTCACTGATACCATTCTGCACCAGTCATAGGGAAATATGCAACTCTGCGCCGCCGATCTAAGGGTACATCCGGTGGCGTGCCCGAGATCATCCTGGGCGAGCAGCACGTATTGACGGCCATGGTTGTCCAGCGGCAACCTTCGGGTTGTCAGCGGGCGTCACAATGCCCCATCGTCGCAAGGCGCGCGCCCGCCTCGAACGCCCGGCGCAGGGACTCGTCGCGCGCCGCGGCGGAGTCCCGCCTGTCGGACCCCGTGAAAACGATTGTATCAGCGAGCTCGATATTCGCGAACCTGCACCACAACTTCACCGGCACGTGAGCGATGGACACGTCTTTCGACAGGTGGGCCACCCATATGAAAACGCCCTTCTTCCTCTTGCCCATCCGAGTCCTGAACGTGACCTTGTCGTCGGGGGCGGTCGTCATCTCGGCAAGACAGTTGCACCTGTCTATCATCAACTTGAGCTGCGCGCTTATGCACCCGAAATATGCCGGCGTCCCGACCACAACGGCGTCGGCCTCTTCGAGGGCCCGGTAGACGGTCTCCATTCCGTCCTGAAACCAGCAGTAGCGGTCCTTCGGAAACTCCTTGCATGCCTGGCACGGGCGAATCTGCATGTCATTGAGGTGTATCTTCTCCACCTCGGCGCCGGCCGAACGCGCGCCGTCCAGCGCGGCTGATACCAGAGAATCGGTGTTCATTCCCTTCCTAGCGCTTCCGACGATCCCAACTACCCTGGATGGCATGACTCTCCCCCCTCACAATCTCTCCAGAACCCGCGTGGACCTTGGCACCCTGCCAAGATGGTAGCCCAGGTATTCTCCAAGGATGACTCTGGCCTCCCTGAGCATTCCCCTGTCCGGGCGTATGACGCGGAGCCGCGCCTGGTCCGCGGACTGCAGGAACTTCATCATCTCGATCGTGCCTGCGAGAACGGGTTTCCCCCCCTCCCCGCATCGCGGGCACACGACCCCGCCGGCCGCGGGATCGAAGCGGATCTCGCCCGGCGGGATGTCGGCTGCGTCGCACGAGGCGCAACGATCCAGTACTGGTCTGTAACCCGCCGCGGAGAGCGCGTTCAACGAAAACCAGGCGGCCACGATCTCGGGGTCGCAATCCCCTTCAACGGCTCGCAAAGCCGCCAGCGTCAGCGCGAACAGCGACGCGGCGGGTTCCCCGTCATGCGTGAGGCTGTCCGCAAGATCGGCTATGTGCCCGGCGAAGGCGAACCTGTGCAGGTCCTCCCTGATGCCCCTGAACGGCTCCACCACGTCGCACTGGGTGATAGTATCCAGGTTCCTGCCCTTGTGCAGCACGAAGTGGGAATGCACAAACGTGTTGGTGGCGGCTGAGAACCTGCTCATCACCTTGCGCGCGCCCTTGGCCACGACGCGGATCTTGCCGTGGCGCGAGGTCAACAGGGTGACCAGCCTGTCCGCCTCGCCAAGCTCCATCATTCTCAGGACAATCGCTTCGCACTTGAAAAGGTTCATTCGATCGAACCTCCAGGCTGCAGTACACATAGCCGGTCTTGCGCTATCGGGGCTCCGGGCCAAACAATCTGAACCGAACAATCTGCGCCGGACAATCTGAGTCAAGTAGTCTACGTCAAACGTCCAGGTTGTACCCAAGCGACCTCAGCGAGGATTCCCTGTTTCGCCAGTCCTTCTTGACCTTCGCCCACAGATCGAGGTACACCCTGTTGCCCAACAGGGACTCCATGTCGAGACGAGCCAGGCGGCCCACCTCTTTGAGGAGATTCCCGCCCTCGCCCACGATGATCCCCTTCTGGGATTCGCGTTCCACGTAAATGGTCGCTCTAATGTAAATTAGGTCGCCCTTCCTGGGCACCATCTCCTCGATGTCCACCGCGACCGAATGGGGCACCTCTTCCCTGGTGAGGAGGAGTATCTTCTCCCTGATGAGCTCCGCCGCCAGGAACCGCTCGGGCCTATCGGTGATCTCGTCCTCGGGATAGTACATCGGTCCTTCCGGCATGAGACGCGCCGTGGCCTCGATGAGGCGCTCCACGTTCAGTCCAGTGGCTGCCGATACGGGGATTATCTCCCTTGCCTGAGCCAGCGAGGCGTACTCCGCCGCATACGGGGGCGTGACCCCCCAATGGGTTTCCTCCGAGGACTCCTCCAAGCCCTCCTCAGAGGCCTTCTCCGCGGCTCCCCTCTGGCCCCCCGGCAGAAGGTCCGCCTTGTTCAGCACGGTTATCACCGGGCACCTGACCCTGGTGAGCAGGTTCGCGACGTACCGGTCGGCCGGCCCCGGCGCCGACGCTCCATCCACGACGAACAGGACGGCGTCCACCTCGGACAGGGTCCTCTCCGCTACGGAGGTCATATATTCGCCGAGCCTGTGGCGCGGCCTATGGATGCCGGGCGTGTCTATGAACACTATCTGCATATCGGGCCTGGTCAGCACGCCGGATATCCTGTTCCGGGTGGTCTGGACCTTGTCCGAGACGATGGCGATTTTCTGCCCTATCATGCGGTTGAGGAGCGTCGACTTGCCGACGTTCGGCCTCCCCGCGAGCACTGCGAATCCAGAATGGGTCACCTATCGGCTCCCTCCACGTGCCTGGTTTCGGGGCTGAGTATGCCCCCGGACACAACCATCTTCAACCCTTCCTCAACAGGGATATCGAGGACGACAACGTCCCTCTTCGGGAGGAAGACCAGGAAACCGGATGTTGGGTTCGGCGTGGTGGGGATGAAGACGTTGATGAGTTCGCACTCGTCGCCAGCCGAGTCCCGAGGGGGCGGGCAGCCCCCGGGCGCCGAGCCGTCACAGTACGGCAGGCTCACGCGGCCGGCGGGGCTCACGCAGGACGGCGTATCGCCTGTGACAAACGCGATGCAGTACATCTCCCGCCTCGGCCACTCTATGAGGCATACCCTCTGGAACGGGGTTTTGTCGGACCTCACGAAGGTATCGACTATCTGCTTTACGGTGGTATAGACGGAACCCGCCAGCGGCGTGCGTTGGATGATCCGCTCCCCGATAGATATGACGCGCTTCCCAAGTATGTTGCCGGCCAAACCCCCGATGACGACCATCAAGACGAGGCTCGCCGCCATGCCCAGACCCGGGATATCCCTGCCCGCGATCAGTCGCATGGGGGTACGGAGCATCCCGTCGAGAAAGTTGAACAGGAACCTCAGGAAGAAGATGGTGAACCCGAGCGGGATCGACACTATTATGCCCGATATGAAGGCGTTCCGTATCTTGCGCAACGACCCTTCACCTCCTGGCGAGCGCCTCGTACCACAGCGCCGCCACCAGCACAGTCCAGAATCCGGCGGACAGCGGTCTCTCGCTTATGGAAAGGACGATGTTACCGGCCAGGGACGGGAATTCGGGGACGAACACCGCCAGTCCCACGAGAACGGCGTAACACGCCCCCAGCAATACCGCCCCAGCCGCGATGTCCTTGCACTTCGCAGCGAGCGGGTGATATTCAGTGGTTGATAGGTCCACGAGGGACTCGATCGCGGTGTTGACCACCTCGGATAGTATGACCACGAGGATCGCGGATAGCACGAAAAGGCTCTTCACCAGGGAGATTCTCCCGAGGAACGCCAGCCCCAAAGCCGTCGCGCCCGTGGCGAGGTGAATCCTCATGTTGCGCTCGGTCAGCCATATGTATGTCAGGCCCGAGACAGCATTCTTAAAGCTCTCCGGCAGGGTGCGCATGTCAGATCCCCATACCCGCGAGTATCCGCTCCTGGGCCCCGTTCATTTCATCGAGCGAAGCCTGGTTCCCGTCGTCGTATCCCAGCAGGTGAAGCACCCCGTGCACCACCAGGAGCGAGATCTCCCTGTCCAGAGGCTGGCCGTATTCCGCCGCCTGGCTCGCCGCGGTGTCCACGGACACGACGATATCTCCCAGCACTTTAACCGGAGGCTCACCGGCCATGGCGGGCTCGTCCTCAGTGGTCTCGAGCATAGAGAACGATAGGACGTCCGTGGGTTCGTCCTTTCCAAGATACCTCCGGTTCAGCTCGCGGATGTAATCGTCGCAGGCGAATAGGACGCTGACCTCGTCAGCCTCATTCTCCCTGCCCTCCGATAGGAGCGTCGCCTTTACGCTCTCCCTCGCCAGGTTTTCCAGATTCTCCCGCGTCAGGTTCTCCGGGAGATCCCCCGGGAGCACATCCACCAGTATCTCCATTGGTACCATCCCTTTCACCGGAAGGGCCTTCCGTCGTACCCACTGTCTGCGGATACCCGACCCGCGGGTGGAACATCCCGCTGAGCACCTTCATGAATGTATCTGATATTGTGTCGAGGTTTCTGAGGGTCAGGTCGCACTTGTCGAGCTGGTGATCGTATAGCCTATCCTTGATTATGCGCCTGATTATCGCCTCGATGCGCCCCGGGGTCGGCTTGACCAGGGATCTCACGGCCGCCTCAACGGCGTCCGCGAGCATGACTATGGCCGTCTCCTTTGAACCGGGGCGCGGACCCTCGTACCGGAAATCCTCCTCGATCACCTGGCACCCGCTTCTCTCATCCTCGGCCGCCCTCGAATAGAAGTACGAGACGAGCGTGGTACCGTGGTGTTCTCTCACGAAATCGATGATCCTTTCAGGGAGCCTGTACTCCCTGGCCAGGTCCACGCCGTCCTTGACGTGAGATGTCACGATCAACGTACTCAGGCCTGGGGCGACCCTATCGTGCGGGTTCTCCGCGACCCCCAGCTGGTTCTCTATGAAAAAGTACGGCCTCTTGATCTTCCCGATGTCGTGGTAGTACCCGCCTACCCTGGCGAGCAAGGAATTCGCTCCCACCGCTTCGGCCGCCGCCTCCGCCAGGTTCGCCACCATGATACTGTGGTGGTACGTGCCGGGGGTCTCCTTCAACAGGCGTCCGAGCAAGGGATGGTTGGGATTCGCGAGTTCCAGCATCTTCACCGGGGTCATTATATTGAAGATCGTCTCGAAAAACGGAAGTGCGCCCAGGGCGAGGAACGACGATATAATGCTACCGTTCAGCACCCCGAAGAGTATGTCTCTGAACGCCGTGTCAAACGGGGATCCCATGATCAGCGCCATGGACATTATCCCGAGGCCGCTTACCAGGCCCACGATGGCGCCGGCGCGGATCAGGTCCGTGCGGTGGCCCACCCTGGATATCCCGAATACAGCGGCGACGCTCGACAGGACCGATACGACCATGAACGGGGCGTTGTTGCCCGCCGCGACCCCCGTGGCGAGGCTCATGCATACGCCTCCCAGTATGGCCGCGCCTGGATCGAGAAGGGTCGCGAGGAGCATCGTCCCCGCCGGCACAGGCGCAAGATACTCCGATATGCCGCTCAGTAACCGGGAAATCGCGATCGTGCCGGTGAATATCACTGCCATCTGTACGATCTTGGCCTCACTCGCGTATATGTCCGGTCTGAATTGCCTGATGTAGACCCACAAAGCGGCCACAATGAGAAACGCCAGTGTGATGGATGAGGCCACAGGGCGGATACCGCGAGTGTCTCCGACTATCCCGCCCTCCCTGAGGAGTCTCAGGTGATCGTCGGTAACCACCTCGCCCTGCTTGACTATCACATCGCCCTTGAACACCTTGATCGGCTGCACGGAGTCAGCCGCTCTCTTGCGCCTCGCGGCGGTCTCGGCCTCGTTGACGAACCTGTTCGGCCGGATAAACCCCTTGAGCACTACGGACGCGAATACCCTGTGCTCCTCGGGAAGCCGGTACTGTGACAGTTCGAAATCCACCTGCGAGAGGCTCACGGTGAACGAATCGGCGTGTACTCCCGTATCCAGGATCTTCATTGCCGCGCCGGTGGCCGCCATCCGTGCGTCGCGTATCTTGTCGGCGCCAGATTTGAGGACCGCCTCGGCGTATTGAGGTGGAAAGGCGATCCCCGATGTCTTTCGTAATTCCTCTATCCGCTCATTCATCGGCGCGTCGGCCACGCCGGCCAACTCGGCGGCCTTATCGAAAACAGTCAGGATATTCTTCTCCACCTCGGCCGCCACGCGCCTGTCGATATCGTATACGGCCGCGACCTCGGAGACTTTCTCCGCCTTCAACCTCTCGGTCGCGGCTCTATCCACGAAGTCGCGCTGCGCCTTGATCTCCTTGGGGGCCTTTCTCCCTTCCTGGAGGACGAGACGTTCGGGGGTCATCGAGTTCACGAACACCAGCGTCAGGACTATGAATACTAATACTATCCACACCCGGCGCCTTATCGCGGAGCCGGACCCAGATTGATTCCCGCCGGGTGTTCGAGAGCGACCGCGGAGGAACATGTCATGAACCTCCCTGGGAATCCTGCCGGTCGCCGAATCTCTCATATGCCTGGATTATCTTCTGGACTAGTTCGTGCCTGACGACGTCCTGATCGGTCAGGTAGACGAATTCGATTCCCTCCACATCCTTCAGGACGCTCCTGACCTGTTCCAGTCCTGAATCGGTCCCCTTTGGGAGGTCGACCTGGGTGATGTCCCCCGTCACGACGGCCTTCGAGCCTATCCCCATCCTCGTCAAAAACATCTTCATCTGCTCCGGCGTGGTGTTCTGCGCCTCGTCGAGTATGACGAACGAATCGTCCAGGGTCCTGCCCCTCATATACGCCAGCGGCGCCACTTCGATTAGGCCCCTGCTCATGTATTTCTCGAAAGTCTCCACGCCGAGGACGTCGAAGAGCGAATCGTACAGCGGTCTCAGGTACGGGTTGACCTTCTCCTCGAGGGTGCCGGGGAGAAAGCCGAGTCGCTCGCCGGCCTCCACGGCCGGTCGAGTCAGCACGATCCTGCTGAATTCCCTGTTCCTGAACGCCGCAACCGCCATAGACACGGCAAGGTACGTCTTGCCCGTCCCCGCGGGACCTATGCCGAAAACCAGGCCGTTGTCCCGTATCGCATTGGCGTACTTCTGCTGGCCGAGGGTTCTCGGCTTGATCTGTTTGCCACGCGCCGTCACCATGATAACGCCGTTGTTCAGGGCCTGCACTTTGTCGATGGAGCCTGTCCTGGACGCATCTATGATGTAGCGCACTTGCTGAGCGGAGACCGGCCCTCGTTTCGCCAGCCTCATGACCTGTTCGAGGACGGCCGACGCGGCGTCGATCTCGGCGGGACGACCGCTTATAACGATTTCATTGCCGCGAGTGAATACCCTCGTGTTGAATGCCCTCTCGATGGTGGAAAGGTGCTCGTCAAAGCGGCCGAACGCGTTCAAGGCTTCTTCGTTGGAATCCACGATCAGTCTCTTCATGGCCGTTTCATTGTCCAAACGATCTGCCCCCCCGCAGTCATTGGATGCGCATAGGCGCCCCGATATCCTCCACAGTCCTGATCGTTATTGTAACATTCACTGCCGAATCAGTCTCAATTGATTCGGCAGATACGTCCAACACATCGGCCTCTGCCGGCACCTCGCGCCTCAGAGACGAAAACGCTCGCTCTCTGGCGTTGCTCCTGGCCTCCGGCTGGCCTATCTCCGTTTTAACCCGCTCAACCTCGTAGAATGTTTCCGTGATGCTTTCGACAGGTAACGGTATATTCCTCCACGTGAGAGGATGCGACTGGAAAATGCTGTCGTACTCCTTGAACGGCACCGGCTTCCTCCCGGTCCATATTATATCCGAACCGGGCACCCTGATCGCCCTCCTCGAATACGTCCTGCCGCTTCTCACCTTCATCCACTGGATGTATGGCTCCCCCACCGTAAGATCGCGCGTGACAAGGGCGAAAACTCGGCCCGCCGCGCGAACCGGCCTATCGATCGTGGGTGGTCGCGGTGGAGGCGGTTGCCCGGGGGGTAATGGGGCCGGTGGTCCCTTAAGGCGTCCCTCTATGAGTATCTGCCCCCGCAATACCTTGTCTCCCACCTTAACGGCGGGTTCGCCCATGTAAACGAGGATGCTCTTGATAACGCCCGCCTCCCCCGCCACAAGGTGGCAGGGGCCGCTTTGCTCCTCGTGGACCACGGGGGGTAGCGTCTTCTCTATCACGTCCACTATCACCCTTGTTCCCTGCATCCGCAACCGCACCCAGGACACATAATCGACCTTCGCCAGGATTCCCAGTTCTATCTGTTTCTGGTCAATGCCTGAGATAGTCGCACC
>JAHDPS010000372.1 GCA_018434225.1 Bacillota bacterium | reverse complement strand
GTTCGACAAGAGCCTGCGAGCCTTCTCCGACGAGTCGTTACGGGAACTGGCTTCCAGGTGGAACAACCTGGTGGAGCCGTTCGTGTTGTCCGAAACCAGGGTGGTTTCCGCCACGGGCGCCACGGCGTTCGGGGAATTCATAGCGGTGCCCAGGACCTCGGAGGATTTACTGGAAGGCGCCAGGGAAGACGTAATGGCCACTCTGCGTGACGCGGTCGGCCTTGCCCGGGAAAGGGGGGCCAGGATCGTCGGCCTGGGGGCGTATACGTCGGTGGCGTCGCGCGGCGGACGCCATCTCCTCGATCAGGGAGTCGCAATTACTACCGGCAACAGCTACACCGTGGTCTCCGCGGTGGAGGCGGTGATGGCCGCGCTTTCGCGGCTCGGGGTGGATCCCGGCCGGGTGACGATGTCAGTCGTCGGGGCGACGGGCTCGATCGGGCGGGCCACCACGATCCTGCTATCGGAATACGCGCCCAGGCTCATACTCGTTGGCAACCCGAAGTGGCCGGAGCGGAGCAGGAGGAGGCTCCTGACCGTAGCCGCCGCCGTCTGCAAGCACCTGGTGTCCGAAATGAGGCGGGGCCGCGCCTTCCCACCGGGTTCGCTTGCTGAGAAGATAAGGCTGTTTGCCGAATTACCCGCGGAGGGTGCCGGTGACGATGTTTACGAGTCCGTCGCGCTCGAAATGGAGGCGGCATCCGGGGCAATCACGCTTACGACGGATGTGGATCGCCATCTCAGGATATCCGACGTCGTGGTCACGGCTACCAGCAGCACCGGCGCGTTGGTGACCCCCCACAACGTGAAGCGGGGCGCCGTGGTGTGCGACCTATCGAGGCCGCCCAACGTGAGCAGAGAGGTCAAAGACGCCCGGGCCGACGTGCTGGCGATTGACGGGGGGGTTGTCGCTCTGCCGGGTTTGCCTTCGCTCGGATGGGACTTTGGATTCAACAAGGGCTTGGCGTACGCCTGTATGGCGGAGACCATAATGCTCTCTCTGGAGCACCACTACGAACACATGAGCATAGGTGCGGATCTCAGCGTTGAAGGGATCGCGTACGTCAGGAGACTGGCGGACGAGCATGGTTTCAGCCTTGCGGATCTCAGGAGTTTCGACAGGCCGCTGACGCGGCGGGAATGGGGAGCCATCCTTGAGGCCAGGGGGGCCTCCACGGGAACGGCTGCGATTGCCAGCGGATGAAAGGGCGGTAGCGAGCAATCCGGTGGCATCTAGAATACATTGTGTTGGCGCCGCTCGCCAGGGACGGCTGTTTTCCGTCGTTATCCTTGACAATTGGCAGAGGTTTGCTAAAATCTTATTTGATTGGCTTAAAGGAGGGGTTTTTCTCGTTACTATTCGGGTTTTGACCGGCAAAGGGGGTTGGTAATGAAATGAACGCTTTGGGCCGTCACGTGTTGGCCGAGGTCTATGGATGCAACCGCAGTATACTGGATGATACAAGCAAAGTCCAGCAGGTCATGGTCAACGCGGCTCTCAAAGCCGGCGCTGAAGTGAGAGAAGTAGCTTTCCACAAATTCAGCCCTCAAGGAGTATCGGGAGTCGTGGTTATTTCCGAGTCTCACGTGGCGGTTCACACGTGGCCGGAGTACGGTTACGCCGCTGTGGACGTATTCACGTGCGGGACTAGGGTCGATCCCTGGAATGTGATGGATGCCGTCATCAGGGATCTGGAAGCCGAGAACTACACCGCAACGGAGACGAGGAGGGGAATGTTCAACGAACCCGCGGTGCAGGCGGCCAGTTAGCCTATAGGGGGGATAGTTATTCTAGCCCATAATCGGAGAGATTCGAAGGGGCGAAAGGCGCACGACTGAAGCCCTACGGTGACAAGGAACTCACACCGTAGGGCTTATGGTTTTCTGGAGGGAACTTCCTGATCTCGTGTATAATATATATCGTCGATGAAGGGAGGCGGGGTATTGGACGGCACGGAACTGATTCTGAAGGAGCTCTCGGAAGCAACTGGTTTGCCGGGATTCGAGCGCGAGGTCCGGGACGTCATTCATAGGCATTGTGAGGCTTATGCCTCCATCGAATACGACCGTCTGGGCAGCATCATCTGCCGCAAAGAAGGGACGGCCCGGGCGCCTAGAGTGATGCTGGCCGGACACATGGACGAGGTGGGGTTCATCACCACTTTCGTGACCGAGAAGGGCCTGTTGCGATTCCAGGCACTGGGGGGCTGGTTCGATCAAGTTCTCCTGGCCCAGCGCGTGATCGTCAAGACAGGCAGGGGTGATATCCCGGGGATTATCGGAGCGAAACCCCCTCATCTCATGATCGAGGAGGACCGGAAGAAGGTCGTCCAGATCAAGGACATGTTCATCGACATCGGTGCATCCAGCGGCGAAGAGGCAGAGAACCTGGGCGTTCGCCCGGGCGATCCGATAGTGCCCGACAGCAAGTTCGCCGTGATGGCGAACGGCAAGGTGCTGATGGGGAAGGCCTGGGATAACCGCGTGGGTTGCGCCCTGTTCATGGAGGTAATCCGAAGGCTTTCGTCGCTTCAACACCCGAACACGGTCTATGGCGTGGGTACGGTTCAGGAAGAGGTCGGGTTACGCGGTGCGACGACATCCGCCCACGTGGTAGACCCGGACGTGGGCTTCGCCCTCGAGGTCGATGTCTCCGGAGGGACGCCGGGGATCGAGGAGCATGAGGCGCCGTCGCGGCTCGGGAAGGGTCCCGCGGTGTCCGTGTACGACGGCTCTATGGTCCCGAACGCGCGGCTCAGGGACATGGTGTTTTCGGTGGCCAAGGAGGCGTCCATCCCGATCCAGGCGAGCTACATGGCGAGGGGCGGCACCGACGCCGGCAAGATACACTTGAACAAGAGCGGGGTACCCTCACTCGTCATCGGGGTGCCGAGCCGCTACATACATTCGCATGTCGGCATCATAAACCGCGACGACTTCGAGGCGGCGGCGGCGCTGGTCACAGCGGTCGTGACAAGGCTCGATGCGGCGAGAGTGGCGGACCTCACCGCATAAACCCAACATAATAGAACTAACCAATTTGACCTAACCGATTAGCGAGGCGGGCTGTCGGCCTGTCCTCTAGGCAGGTAGGAGGGCGCCAGGTGGAACGAACTCTATTCGTGATAAAGCCCGACGGGGTCCAACGGCGGCTCATCGGGCAGATCGTGGCAAGAGTGGAGAAGGCCGGGCTCGCCATCACCGCACTGCGGATGATGTCTATGAGCAGGGATATGGCGGCCAGGCACTATGAGGCACACAAAGACAAACCCTTTTACGAAGGGTTGCTCGACTACGTGACATCCGGCCCCGTCGTGGCGATGGTATGCGAGGGCGCCGGAGCGGTGAACGATCTGCGGGCTCTGATTGGGGCTACTGACCCGGCGAAGGCCGGGGCCGGAACGATAAGGGGCGACTTCGGGGTCGATGTTACCCACAATCTGGTCCACGCGTCGGATTCTCCCGAATCGGCCTCCAGGGAGATTGCCCTTTTTTTCCCGGACTAGCGGTTCAATCGGTTTCGAGCGGGCTTGTTCTTCCGGGACTGGATGGGAGGGGGCCGTATTGAAGATCGGCGTCATTGGAGGGACGGGGATTCACGGAGCGATACGTATTGCGGACGAGCGCGATGTGTCCGTGAAAACCCCCTACGGGGACGCATTCATGAAGCGGGGAAATCTCCGTGGCGTGGAGACCATCCTGTTGTACAGGCACGGGGATGGGCACACTGTACCCCCGCATAAGGTGAATTACCGCGCGAATATTTGGGCGTTATGGTGGCTGGGCGTCGAGAAGGTGATCGGTACCGCCGCGTGCGGGTCTCTCAATCCCGCGATGAGTCCCGGGGATATCGTCGTCGTCGATCAGTTCCTCGATTTTACGCGCTCCCGTTCGGCCACCTTCTTCGATGGGGCGGGGCAGGGCGTCGTTCACACTGATGTCACCGATCCATATTGCGCGGGCGTTCGCGAAGCGCTGTTGCGGGCGGCCGATGACTCCGGCGTGAGGGCGCACTCCTCTGGATGCTATGTATGCACGGAGGGGCCCCGGTTCGAGACCCGCGCCGAAATCCGCGCGTTCTCCATTCTGGGCGGTGACCTTGTCGGGATGACCAACGTCCCCGAGGTCACCCTCGCCCGCGAGGCGGGCATCTGCTACGGCCTCTTGGCCATCGTCACCAATTTCGCCGCCGGGATAAGCGGGAAGGAACTCAGTCACCAGGAAGTGCTGCAGGCGATGGACGAGGCGTCTTCCAGTGTGGCTACGGTTATCGGCGGGGCTGTCAACCGCCTTTCGGAGCGGAATCAATGCGCCTGCAGGAAGAATTGGACCCTGCTCGCGCATATGAGAGGGGCTGGGGGACTCAGATGAGCGCGATAAGAGACGCTTCGTTGGCGCCCGAAGGGGCTAAGAAGATTCGGTGGGCGATGAGGCACATGCCGGTCCTTAACGAGATCGGGCGCGTGTTCGACGCGGAAAAGCCGTTCAAGGGACTGAACATCGGCGTGTGCTTGCACCTCGAGGCCAAGACCGCGTGCCTGGCGCTGGCGCTTGCGGGCGCCGGGGCAAGGGTCTCCATCGCTGGATCGAACCCCCTTTCCACTCAGGATGACGTCGCCGCAGCGCTGGCGGACCAGGGAGTCAACGTCTACGCGTGGCGCGGGGCCACAGCGGAGGAATACTCCGCGTTCATCAGGTCGGTAATTGAGGACGGGCCGAACCTGGTAATCGACGACGGGGGGGACCTCGTCGGCATGATTCACGGTGAACTCGGGTCCTTCTCAGGCTCGGTCATCGGGGGCTGTGAAGAGACTACCACGGGGGTCAAGAGGCTTCGCGCCATGGAGCGTGAGGGGGTGCTCAGATTCCCCATGAT
>JAHDPS010000338.1 GCA_018434225.1 Bacillota bacterium | reverse complement strand
CGGGATAGCCTCATTGACTTGTCACGGGCGTGAAAGTCCCCTGGGGGCGCGTGACGCTCGTTGACCGTGCGCGCGCAGCGTGTTATCATGTGCGGAGTCTACGGCGGGTGGCGCAGTATCCTAGTCAGAACCGTCGTTCCTGAAGGCGGGCCTAAAAATCCGTCGAGGGCACATCGATGAAGCCTCTGGTGCCGGCATCTGACGCCCAGTCGGGGGTCGGGGCTGGGGGATGTGGGGGCAAGGGCGATCTACAACGGCATGTAGGCGTGGACCCTTCTCCCTGGAGGCCCAAGATCGTGGATTGCCACGGCTTGGAGTTGTACCTGCATGCGGTCATACTGTGTGCAGCGTAGCCTGCCCTGAGTGTGCTGGGCGGATGGTGCGCTATTGAGGCGACCTGAAATCCAGCGTGCAAAAGGGGCTAGGGAACGGTCCGATCTGTGGAGGAAAACTCCTAGGCTGTTCGTCGCGAGACTCTCCGGGGATTGCAGTGTGAGCTAAGTGGTAGTCCAGCACGGTGCATGGCGACAGCATCGGCCGACCCTAATGGGAAACCGCCGGCGCGGCGACGCACGGTGGGTCTGTCGGGAAAGCCTGCTGGACCTGAAGCCACAAAATTTACCCGGGGGGTTGCCACCCGCCGGTTTTTGTTTTCCCGTTCGGGCACCTTATATGTTCGGGAGGAATTAAGTACATTGGCTAACGGGCGGCCGCGCCGCACTGCGAGTTCGTTCAGAAATGGTGTCGGTACCGGTTTTGTGGCGTTTTTACTCGCGATCCTCATATCACTCCCCACAGGAGGGGGTCTTTCCGGCCTTCCCCCGGCGGTGGCAGTTCCCTCGACTTTGCTGGTGGTGGCTATTGGAGTGCTGTTCGACACTATAGGACTGGCCGCGGCCTCGGCGGACGAGGCGGGGTTTCACGCGATGGCCGCGAAGAAGATACCCGGCGCGAAACAGTCCATTCTCGTCGTGAAGAACGCGGGAAGGGTCATCACTATCTGCAACGATATAGTGGGCGACCTCGCCGGAACGCTCAGCGGGGCGATGGCGGCGGGCACCGTGTTCCGGGTCTCGGCGGGTCGCGCCGTCGATAGGTCTCTGGCCGGCGCGATAGCGATAGCGCTCGTGGCGGGGCTCACGGTGGGCGCGAAAGCGGCCGCTAAGAGATTCGCCATTGACAGGGCTTCGGAGATAACCCGCTTGACGGGATACGCCATCTACCTGTGGGAGCAATGGACCGGCATCGGTGTGTTCGGGAACGGGAAGTGCTCCGGTACCGCCTCGAAGAGGAGACGCTGAGCGATGACGGGCGAGCGCCTTGACGTGCTACTCGTAAAGGCGGGACTCGCTCCAACCAGGGAGCGGGCGAGAGCGTACATATTGGAGGGCCGGGTTCTCGTGGGCGGCGTGACCGTCACAAAGGCGGGCTTGAGGATACAACCCGACAGCGAATTGCTCGTCAAGAGCGATCCAGTGCCGTATGCCAGCAGGGGCGGACTGAAACTTGAGAAGGCCCTGGATGAATTCGGGATCGACGTCAACGGACGAACGGCGCTCGACTGCGGCGCTTCCACCGGAGGGTTCACTGACTGTCTACTCGGCAGGGGCGCCGCCAGGGTGTACGCGGTGGACGTCGGTTACGGTCAGCTCGCCTGGGAATTGCGCAACGACCCCCGGGTGGTTGTCATGGATAGGACCAACCTGAGATACCTGGAGCCGGGGCGGCTGGGCGAGCTCGTTGATCTGGCGACGCTGGACCTGTCGTTCATCTCCCTCCGCAAGGTATGGCCGGCCGTTAAATCGCTGGTCGCGCCAACCGGAGTAATCCTCTCGCTGGTCAAGCCACAGTTCGAGGCCGGGCGGGGGCGGGTTGGGAAAAAGGGCGTCATCAGGGATCCAGATGTACACCTGGACGTCCTCTCATCCCTTTGCGAGCATGCCGCCGATCTCGGCTTGGCGGTAGCGGGGACGTGTTTTTCCCCCGTCAGGGGGGCGAGGGGCAACATCGAATTCTGGATATGTATGTATGTGGATCCTTGCCATCCACTCCGCCTGGATGGGCTGGAGGCGAGCCGCTCGTCGGCCTCGACTGTGCTGGCCGCGCACGCGGAGTTCGGGGCCAAATAAACGGTCTTCAATATGGCGCCTCTGAGAGGGAGAAGGCGGCGACCCGGAGAAACCTGACGGGAGTGGATTCCCGGGGAAGGCGAGGCTAGTATGAAACGGATCGGCCTATGGCCCAATCTCGAGAAGGAAACGGCCTTTCCTGTCACGATCGACCTCGTCAAGTGGTTGAGGGGCCACGGGGTGCGACCCGTGCTGCCAATGGATATCGCGAGGGCCGCGGGGGAGGACGAACTCGGATGCGAGGGCCCGGAATGGGCGGCCGGGTCGGAATTCGTGATCGCGCTGGGGGGCGACGGCACCATATTGGAGGTCGCCAAGCGGATCGCCCCCGCGGAGACCCCCGTGCTTGGGGTGAACCTCGGGCATCTCGGGTTCCTCACGGAGATTGAACTCCCCGACTTATACGATACACTGCCCAGGTTCTTGAGGGGTGAATACTTCGTCGAACAGCGGATGATGCTCCGCGCCGACGTGGTCAATTCCGGCCTGAAGAAGACGGATTTCTTGGTCCTAAACGAGGCCGCCATCGCTAAAGGGCCTTTCGCCAGGATGATCGCACTGGACCTGTTCATAAACGATACATACGTGGACACGTATCCCGCCGACGGGCTCATAATCTCCACGCCGACCGGCTCCACCGCTTACTCGCTGTCGGCCGGCGGACCCATCGTGAGCCCGGCGATCGACGTCATAGTGATCACGCCCATATGCCCCCACACCCTTTACAGCAGGTCGCTGGTCGTATCCAGATCGGAGCGCGTGCGGGTCGCGCTCAGGCGCCCCCACGCGGAGACGATGATGACGATAGACGGTCAGGCTGGATATGCGGTCCAGTCGGGGGACGAGGTTCTGTTCTCTCCGGCGAGGGAGATGACCAGGCTGGTAAGGGTGGCCGGGTGGAGTTTCTATGAGGTTTTGAGGAAGAAGATGAAAGAGGGATCGGCGCCCGTGAGGAGGTTTGATGCCCCCGGCGCGGCAGGAAAAGCCGCTACCGGGAAGAACTCGTCCGTAACGGAGCCACTGACCGC
>JAHDPS010000269.1 GCA_018434225.1 Bacillota bacterium | reverse complement strand
TTGGGCCTCACTAATATAACGAGTGTAACGAACGAATGCCGATTTGCCGTACTGAACGAGCAGTCACGGGAGTTGAATCTAGATGGGGACTAAGAGACTTGTCTACGGCAGTTTCCTTGCTGCAATCGCGGTCGTCCTGATGGTTTCAGTGTCGTTGCCGATCATGCCTCAAGCATCGTATCTACGCTATGATCCCAGCGATGTTCCGATACTACTGTCTGCGGTTCTCATTGGGCCGATTGACTCCGTGTACGCGGCTCTAGTGAAAGACCTCCTTTACTTTGTGGTTCGAGCTAAGGGCCCGTTCGGCCCCATTTCCGACTTCATCGCGGTAGCCGTCTTTGCCTTTGTGACCGGGGCCGTGTATCGTCGATTCAGTTCTATGTCGCTGAAGGCGCTCGTTACGAGCTGTGCTCTGGGTGTACTGGCGAGAACGTTGATAATGATCCCCGCCAACCTGGTGATTCTCAGGCTCCAATTCGGTTTCTCCTATGGCAAGATCCTGCAGATGATGTGGCCTATCCTCACCACTTTCAATGTTTTAAAGGGAGGGATCAATGCGGCCCTGACAGTTGTGCTTTTGCTGAGCCTGCCCTCAGGATGCGGCATCCGAAATCGACATTGTCGGTCATAATGAACGAGGCCGCCCCCCATAATCTTTTGGGGTATTCACTGGTTCTAAGTGGATCTATTTGAGAGGTGAATCTTGTTGAGACCGAAGACTGGATTTGGCATCAACGGGGAGAACGACCTGGACACTGTAGCTGAACTTGCGTCCATGGGCGAGAGACTGGGTTACGACAATCTCTGGTTTCCCGACGAGCGATTGCTGAGAAACGTGTACGCGTGCCTGACTGTCTGCGCGGCCAACACCGAGAGAATGCATTGTGGCACATGCGTCACCAACCCTTACACGCGAAACCCATGTATCACGGCGGCCGGGATCGCGACGGTGGATGAAATCTCGAAGGGGCGTGCCATTCTGGGCGTGTCGGCCGGCGGAGCGCTTGAATCTCTAGGGATCGAGAGGACCAGCCCAGCGGTCGCGATCAGGGAAATGGTCGATGTATGCCGCGGCCTGTGGAGCAGTCAGCCGTTCACATACTCCGGGCGGATGTTCAAGACGGAAAGGGCGGCCATCAGTTTCAAACCCTTCCGAGCCCGGATCCCTGTCTACATCGCCGCGCGCGGCCCTCGGGTTCTGGAGTTGGCCGGAGAGATTGGCGACGGAGCGATCATCGGCGGATTCGCTTCCAGCGATGGGCTGAAGTATGCGCTCAATATGGTCCGGCATGGCCTCGAGAAGGCTGGGAGGGACCGGCGGGAGATCGAGACCGTCGCCTGGCTGTACACATCCATATCTGATGATGGTGATTCAGCGAGGAACGCGGTTCGCTCGGTTGTGATGAAATCGGTTGTGTCGAGCCGTCAGATTCTGGATCAGATCGGCGTGGAGATGCCTTCGGAACTGAGGTCCGTCCTGGAATCGTACAATTGGAACGTCTCGCAGGATGTGTTGGAAAAGACCTCGAGGATGCTGCCCGGCGATCTCGTCGCTCAGTTCTCTCTGGCCGGTACCGTGGAAGAATGCTCGAAAAAGCTGGTGGAAATCGTTGAGACGGGCATCGATCAAGTGGCGATTTTGCCGTTTGCCACACCCTATGACGACAAGAGACAGATCATCGCCCGATTCCAGAACGATGTCATGCCTCGTGCCTTTGGAGATGCCGCAGCTCCTATCCGACCGCCAGCCCGATAGGGATGTGCATGTCAGTATCTACGGTTTTGCTTTCCTGCTGATGCCCGCCATACTAACCCGGAAAAGGAGAAAGAGGGATTCTCGGAAACCCGTCGAATTTCCAGATTAAGATCGCATGTAATATATCACATATTTGTGTGATATGCTGGACTGCGAATCAAATGGAGGGAAGTGTCTTATGGGGAAAAACCCTCTGCAGTCGGCCCAGAATCTCGTCTTTGAGGAACTGAGACGGAGGATTCAATCGGGCAAACTGCCTCCAGGCACCAAGATTGTCATTGATGACGTGGCGGCCGACCTCGGAGTCAGCCGAACCCCAGTGAGGGAAGCGCTTCAGCGACTTGAGTCCGAGGGGTTCGTGACGATAGAACCGAGGCGTTGCACCATGGTCAGCCAGGTGTCCGTGGAAGACCTCACGGCGCTCTACGAGGCCAGGATGAGTATCGAGGGCTTCGTGTGCGACCATGTTATCAAGAACATCAAGCCGGAAAGCGTAGCCAGGTTGGAAAAACTGCGGCAGGACGCACAGAGGTATCTTGAGGCGAACGAGTTCGAGCGACTGAGACAGACGAACCGTAAGTTTCACGAGATACTTTACAAGGCCATCGGAAATCCATTCCTCGAGGAAATCCTCATTCGACTCAGGGATCGAAGCTGGAGGTACATAGGGCCCGCCCTCAGAGCAAAACAGCAGCTTCATTGGAGCCACAAGACTCACACCGAAATCATTGAATCGATCAAACTGGGGGACCCGGATAGGTTCAGGAAGGCGATCACGGACGACCTACGCCTGACGGCCGAACTGGCGAAGAGGATTTACGACAGCGGGGCGTCGTCGACGAAAGGGGGCTAGGACGAGCTAAGCAAGTGAGATACGCCATCAAACCACGTCATGGAGGGTTCGCATTGGTTTGCAGAAACGTCTTGGAAGCCATTAATCGTACACCTGTCGTTGAATTGCAGCGAGTGTCCAAGGAATGTGGATGCCGGATTTGGGCGAAGTTCGAAGCCATGAACGTGAGCGGGAGCGTCAAGTGCCGTAGTGCCCTCGGGATGGTCGAGGCAGCGGAGAAATCGGGCCGGCTTAAGCCAGGGATGACGGTGGTTGAAGCGACGACCGGAAACCAGGGAATCGGCGTGGCAATGGTTTGTGCAGTCAAGGGATACGACTGCATCATATGCATGCCGGAATGGTTCGGCGTTGAGAGGCGCAAGATCGTTCGAGCATATGGTGGGACGATAGTGCTCACGCCCCAAGAACCTGACATGAAGGCCACCGTGAGGAAATGCCGTGAGACTGCGTTCGAGATTGAGGCCAGAGATCCGGCGAAGTATATCTATCTTAAGCAATTCGATAACCCCGGCAACCCCGATATCCACCGCAGGACCACCGCCGCCGAGATACTGATGGACACCAGGGGGGACTTCGACATCTTCGTGGCCACCCTTGGCACGGGCGGCACAATCACGGGGTCGGCCGAGGTACTGAAGGTGGCGATCCCCGCGTTGAGAGTGTACGGGGTCGAGCCGCACGCCGCGGCTCTCGAAGGCGCCGGTCGAACCGCCCTGCACAAGCAGCAGGGGATTGGCGACGGACAGAGCTCCAAGGTCCTGAACCGGTCCATCATCGATGAGTGGGTTGCCGTCCACGATGACGAGGCGTACGAGATGGCTAGAAGGTTGGCTCGGGAGGAGGGCATTTTCGCCGGAATATCGAGCGGAACTGCCGTATCTGCTTGTCTTCAGGTAGCCAAGAAAATCGGCCCCGGCCACACGATCGTCACAATCCTCTCAGATACCGGTGAGCGATATCTTCAGGACGACCTGTGGGCGGATCTAGTCAAGGACTGAAAGGCAGGCTGACACAATGGATACTCAATCCCGCGCCAGAAAAATCCTGAGAACTAAGGGCATATCCGTGCTGGTGGCCACCATGCCGGAGAATGTCGCCTACTTGACTGGATTCCACTTGTCCACTAACATCAGGCAGCCAATGCGTAGGGTGTATTGCGCCTTCGCGGCGTCAGAGTCGGGTGGATGTCGCCTGGTGCTGCCCACGGGCGTTTTGGACGTCATTCACATGCAGGATGTGTGCGCCGACCGGTATCGGACGTACGGCCCATTCTTCGTTGTTGATGCTGAGACAACAGCCGTCCTCGATGAGAGTGAGCGCGCGTGGGGAAAGATGGTGCGGAACAACGTTCCCGCGATCGACTTCTTATCGGCGCTTACTGAAACGCTTGGGGAATTGCTCGAACCAGGCGTCGTTTGCGCGGTTGACGAGGGACGGATAACCCCGCAGGAGTGGGAAGCCCTTCAGCGTGCTTTCCCCGGCGTGAAGTTCGCGCCCGGGTACGAGGTGCTCAGGCGGATGCGAGCAGTCAAATCGACGCGAGAGGTCGAGGGGATTCGCACATCTACGTCAATCACCGAGCAGGCCCTGTGGCACACGCTGAACAGCATGCACGAGGGCATGACGGAAGTCGAGGTGGCGAGCATCTTCATGCGGCAAGTGGCTGAGAAGGGTGCTCTTCCGACCCTGACTTGCATCGGTTCCGGTCCTCGGGCCGGCTATCCAACGGTCGAACCGTCCGATCGCCGCCTGCGCAAAGGCGACACCGTCAGATTCGACGTTGGGTGCCTGTGGGAGGGTTGGCACTCCGACATGGCGCGAACAGCCATAGTCGGCGAACCATCCAAGAAGCAGGCGCAGTACTACGATGCGCTGCTTGAGGGGGAGAAGGCCGCCATCGCGGCGATCAGGCCGGGCTCTCTGGCGTGCGACGTCTTCCGCACCGCCGTGGAGGTCGTTCGAGAGCGCGGCATTCCACATTACCAACGAAATCACGTCGGCCACGGCGAGGGTCTTGAGGGATATGAGCATCCACTGCTCAATCCGAACAACTGCGAGCCGATCGAAGAAGGGATGGTCATGTGTGTGGAGACCCCTTACTACGAAGTGGGCTTTGGGGCTCTGCACGTTGAGGATACTGTCGTCGTTACCGGCAATGGGACTTTGTCACTTACAACAATACCCAGGGGTCTGTTCATAGTCGAGTAGATGACACGATAAGTCGCTACGGTTCACCAACGAACAAGGAGGGGAATCATCGATGTTCAAGGGAATGCATCGCACGGTCCTGTCGCTGTTGCTGGTCGCACTAACGGTGGCGTGTGCAGCGGGTTGTTCTTCATCGAAAACCGAAGGGCCAGCAAAACCCGCTGAGCCCGCCAAGAAACCGGATTTCCCCACGAAGTCGATCGAGATGGTTGTCCCATATCCTCCCGGCGGAATCTCGGATATCGCGGCTCGCGCAATCGCCTCTTCCATGACCGAAACCCTCGGTCAGCCGGTGGTAGTGGTGAACAAGCCGGGCGCGTCGGGAATGACGGGCGCGGAGTATGTTGCCAGGTACAAGGATCCCGGATACGCGATCGGTCTGCTATCCCCCAGCAACTACTATCCGGAACTGCACCAGAAAGGCACGAGCTACACGAGCGATGACCTGGTCCCGGTATGCGCGACCCACTCAAATCTCTCAACTGTCGTAGTCAAAGCCGACGCTCCGTGGAAGAACATCAAGGAGCTCCTGGAGTATGCCAAGACGAAGCAGGTTTCCATTGGAAACACCGGCACAGGCGCCACGACTCACCTGGTCCCCGGGCAGCTGGCGAAACTGGGCGGCGTCAACGTGGCGCACGTTCCGTTCAGCGGCGACGGCACCGCGATCGCCGCGGTGCTGGGCGGCCACATCGAGGCTGCTTGCGTAAACTTCCCCGGGGCTCAGGCGCAGCTCGAGGCGAAGCAGCTTCGCTCGCTCGGACTGTTCATGGATCAACGGCTTCCGTACGCGAAAGATATTCCGACCTTCGAAGAAGAAGGATATAAACTGACTATACCTCTCCCGCTTGCCGGGGTATTCGCGGGCAAAGGCACCTCGCCCGAGGTAGTGGCGAAGATTGACGACGCCATCAAGAAGGCTCTGGAACATGCCGGGACCAAGTCCATTCTCACGAAATCCGGAGTCTACATCAAGTACATCAATCACACGGACTTCGCGGATCTCCTGAAGAACCGCAAAGAGACCCTTGGGCAAGCCATCATAGATGCCGGAGCGCTGAAGTAGCACACGCAAAGCCCCCGGTGGTCCTCATGGATCGACCTTAAGGACTACCGGGGGCGGGGACTGCAGAAGGGGGCTGTACAATTGGTCATTCTCCCCGCTATTGATGTAGCCGTTATCGGCGCTGGAGGCGCGGGAATGTACGCTGCGATAGCGGCGGCGCGCCGGGGCGCTTCGGTAATAGTCCTCGACCGCGGGTACCCTGGTCGATCCGGAAACACGGTCATAGGGGCGTATTCCGTGTGCGCGGCGCTCGGGTATGCTGACAGCCGGGACAACGCGGAAGTTCACTATCGCGATACGATCAATGCCGGGCAGGGAATCAATAATGCCGCAATGACCTGGGCGTACGCTACCGAAGCCCCGGAACGGGTCCTCGAAATCGAGTCGTTCGGGGCGCGCTTCGATAGGTCCAATGGTCGACTGGCGCAGGATATGATGCCGGGCCACACTTATCCGAGGGCTGTTCACGCGCAAAGACGTAGCGGTCAGGCAATGATGGTTGCCCTCCAGGCCGAGATCCGGCGGCGCAATATCGGAATAATGGGGGACGTTGTCGCTTTGGACATCGTCCTGGTCGATGGCGCGGTCGCCGGGGTCGTGGCTTATAGGCTCGCGGACAACGAGTACGTGTTTCTACCGGCCGGCTCGGTCGTTCTGGCGACGGGTGGAGCCGGCCAGATCTACGCCAGCAATACCAACGCCACCGAGAACACGGGCGACGGGATGGCGATGGCCTACCGCGCCGGCGCCGAGATGGTGGATATGGAGTTTGTCCAGTTCTATCCATTGGCGCAGTGTTATCCTCGTCTCACCGGAATGGGAGCGACAGCTACCCACGCCCTGCGGTTGAGGGGACTGAAGCCTCGATTGTACAACGGTCTCGGAGAAGACTTCATGGATCGCGCGATGCCCGATTGGCATTTCAAGGCCACGCGGGATGTGCTCGCGCGCGCGGTTTACAGGGAAGTCATCGAAGGACGCGGTAGTCCGCACGGCGGGGTGTTCATAAGTGTTTCCCACCATCCGTCGGAGCTGGTGGAGAAGGAGTTTAAGTTCGACAGTTATCTGGAGAAGATGCTGAAGCTCGGCCTGGACATCCGGAAGGATCCCCTCGAGACCACTGTTTCGTGCCACTACTTCATGGGCGGGGTACGCACCGATGACTGGTGCCGGAGCAGTGTGCCTGGTCTCTTCGCCGCCGGTGAAGTGGCTGGAGGGAATGACGGCGCCAATCGCCTCGGAGGAAACGCGCTGAGCTTCATTCTCGTGTTTGGACGACGCGCCGGGATCGCAGCTGCAGAGTATGCCCGCGGCGGCGCGCTCGACTGCGGTCGCGCGACGAAGGCGGCTAATAGTGCAAAATCCAGGTGGCGCGGGCTGCTCTCGGGTTCCTGCGGCGCGCGTCCTTACGAGATCAAGGATCGGATCAGGTCCGAGATGTGGACTGAGGGCGCCGTTCTGCGTAAAGACGCCGGGCTGAAGAAGGCCATAGCCGCGCTGGAAGAGGTGGAGGAGTCGCTCTCCAGGGGTTTTGCTCTGGGAGAAACGAGGTATCCGTACGATCGCGAGGTTCAGGACGCAATCGACGCGCACAACATGGCTCTGGTATCGGATCTAGTAACCAGGGCCGCGCTTGTGCGAACGGAGAGCAGGGGCGGCCACTTCAGAGAGGACTATCCAAAGCAAGACGACGCGAACTGGCTGGTCAATCTGGTGATCGTGCCGGGACCGAAACCCCGGATTGAGAAGGCCAATCTGGTAGGACGGGACGAAGGGAGGCTGCGCCCATGAGTCTTCCCGAGAGGATGCGGTGTAGGATCTCGGTAAAGCGCTCCGGGACTGCGGGAAGAGACGGGATGAGCACCTTTGTCGTGGAGTGCGATCCCCACGATAATCTGCTCGAGGTTCTCACGAGGTTGCAGAGGGAACATGATCCTACGCTGACTTTCAGGTGTTCCTGCCTGATAGGCAAGTGCAACGTGTGTCTCATGAAGGTCAACGGTGAGATGGTGTACGCCTGTAAGAAGAGGATTGAAGAAGAAATGGTCGTGGAAGCGGCGGACAATCATCCAGTGCTCCGTGATCTCGTGGTCGCATTTGGGGAGCGCAAAGATAGGGGGGAATGAGGTTGTCCTACTCACGGATGGGCGAAAAGATATGTACTGCGGTCATGTTCGTCATAGTGGCCGGGTATACGCTGTATGCGCGGCTCTACTCGGTCGGGACCGTCCAGGATCCCGGTCCGGGCCTCTTCCCCCTCATTCTGGGGTTCTTTACTTGGGTGCTTGCAGGCATCCTGCTCGTGTCGCTGTGCATGGATTGCAAACAGGCGTCGGAGGACGCCGAGAAACCGGCTGCAGGGGGTACCAAGCCGTGCGGAAGCATGTGGCGGACGCTTTTGGGGCCCGTGCAGGTTGTAGGCAGCATCGTATTATATTGCGTGACAGCTGATTGGATTGGCCACATTCTGGCCGCCACGATCATGCTTGTCTGGATGGCCTGGATCGCTCGCGCACCTCGCTGGCGGACCGCAATCACTGTCGCCGCCGTGTCTGTTCTGTCTGGATACCTTGTATTCACCAGATGGCTTGGGGTGCCGCTGCCAAAGGGCTGGCTATGACGACATCTATTTGCCGGAGGGTGGTTGAATATGGGCGGTCTTATTCAGGGATTCGCCAGTGCCCTGTCAATTCAAAACCTCTTTGCCTGCGGCGCCGGGGTGATTATAGGGACTCTCGTAGGTGTGCTTCCGGGGTTGGGTCCGGTCGCCACTATGGGACTTGTGCTCCCGCTGACGTTCGGCATGACCCCCGAGACGGGGCTAATCATGCTTGCAGGGATCTACTACGGGGCAATGTATGGCGGCTCCACCACGTCCATTCTAATGAACGTGCCTGGAGAGGCTGCCAGCGTCGTCACCGCGATTGATGGGTACAAGTTGGCGCTCAAGGGGAAGGCCGGGACGGCCCTTGCCGTAGCAGCTATCGGCTCGTTCATCGCGGGTACTGTGGGACTCGTCGGACTGATGCTGTTCGCTCCCGCCTGCGCGCGGTTCGCGATCGGCTTTGGACCGCCGGAGTACATGGGGATAGCCATACTAGGGCTCGTCACTCTGGCGAACCTCACTGGTAAGTCCCCGTTGAAGGCATTCCTGATGGTGTGCTTTGGGATGATGATCGGCACCGTAGGCATCGATCCTCTGCTCGGTCACGAGCGGTTTTCGCTGGGCATCTCGAAGCTCATGGGCGGCATCGAATTGCTCCCGCTGATCATGGGATTATACGGCGTGGCTGAGATCATGAGGATCGTCGAGACCCCGTGGGTGAAGGCTCAGTTCAGAAACGTGCGATTCAGGGACCTTTACCCTTCTAGGAAGGACCTAAAGCGCGCTTTCCCAGCGATGGGTCGAGGTAGTGTGCTGGGGTTCTTCGTCGGCCTGATACCGGGGCCAGCGTCCGTGTTGGCGTCGTTCGTGTCCTATGTCGTCGAGAGGCGGGTTCCCAAGCACCCCGAGGAATTCGGGGAAGGGGCCATCGAGGGAGTCGCGGGGCCGGAGTCGGCCAATAACTCGGCTTGTTCAGGGACTATGGTGCCGTTGCTCGCGCTGGGGCTTTCTTTCGGTCCCGCGGCCGCAATGCTGATGAGCGGTTTCCAACTTCACGGGATAAGGCCCGGCCCGCTGTTCATCGCACAGTACCCTAACGTATTCTGGACGCTGATGGCGAGCATGTACATCGGGAATGTGTTGCTGCTAATCTTGAATCTGCCGCTGGTTGGCATATTCGCGAGCGTCATGAGGGTACCGCACTACATCCTCATGCCTATAACCGGTCTTATCGTGGTTATCGGCGCCTATTCCACCGTGAACGACATGTTCGGTGTGTGGATGATGCTGCTGGCGGGTATTATCGGCTATGTGATCGAGAAATTCGGATTTTCTCCAGCGGCCCTCGTGGTGGGTTATGTGCTCGGCCCAGTTATGGAACAATCGCTTGGGCAGGCTTTGCTCGTGTCGAGGGGATCGGCGGCCTACTGGCTGTCGAAGCCGGTGTTCATGACTTGTCTTATCTGCGCAGTACTCTTCATGGTATTGCCGCCGTTGTTCAACGCGTACCGGCGAAGGACGGCCCTGAAGGTCGCGCAGGGGGAGGTAGCCCAGTGAAACAGTTCCTATATCATCGACCGACCACGGTGAAAGACCTGGTCGAGACACTGATGGAATTGGGGCCTTCGGCTGTGCCCATTGCGGGTGGCACGGATCTGGTCGTCCAGATGAAAGACGGAGCGGTCGCACCCGAGCACGTAGTGGATGTCATGGGCGTCCCCGAACTGCGAGGGATCCACGCGGGGGAGGACGGGGCTGTACGCATTGGAAGCGCTACGACCCTAAAAACGCTGATGGAGTCGACGTTGATCCTGGATCGGCTCCCTATTCTCGCTGAAGCCGCGCGGACAATGGCCTGCGCCGAGGTACGCGGCATGGCCACCATCGGGGGCAACGTATGCAGCGCCGTTCCCTCCGCGGACATGGCTCCTCCCTTGCTGGCGCTTGACGCCGGCGCCGTGATCGCCGGGCCGCTCGGTAGACGGACTGTAGGTCTCGGAGAATTATTCGTGGGCCCGAGGCGGACGTGCTTGGGGGCCGGCGAGGTGCTGGTGGAACTGAGCGTTCCCCGGCTGGGTTCCTCCTGGACCGGGACATATCTTAAGTACGGGCCGAGGGGCGGGATGGACCTGGCTGTCACGGGGGTAGCCGTGGTTGTCTCATGGGATACCGCAACGCCCGCCCGTGTGGCGGATATCAGGGTTGCGCTTGGGGCGGTAGCCCCCACTGCCTTCAGGGCGGCTTCGGCAGAGGACGTGGTCAGAGAGGCCGGGGTCGTTGACGAGCGCGTCGCCGGCCTGTGCGGAGAAGCGGCGGAGGCTGAGGCCAAACCGATAAGTGACATCAGGGCCTCGGAAGCATATCGAAGGACGCTTGTTCGGGTTCTGACGGCCCGGGCGCTCATGACCTGTTTGCATCGGAGGGACGCGCGATGAGCGAGGGAATCCGCGGTGTCGGGCGTGCGGATATAAGCCTGTACGTCAACGGCAATGAAGAGAGAATGGAGATCCGTACGAATGAGACCCTCCTGGAGATCCTGAGGGATCGCCTGGGCCTCATGGGTACCAAGGAAGGTTGCGGCGCAGGCGACTGCGGGGCGTGCACCGTCCTCCTGGATGGCGAGCCGGTCAAATCTTGCCTGGTACTGGCGATCAGGATCGAGGGGCGTAATGTGACGACTATCGAGGGGCTGTCGGAGATCGGGAGACTTCATCCCCTTCAGGAGGCGTTTCTCCGTCACGGGGCTTACCAGTGCGGCTTCTGCACGCGGGGCATGATCATGGCCGGCGCGGCCCTCCTGCGGGCGCATCCGAGACCGTCGAGGGAACAGATCGGCGATGCTCTGGTCGGTCACCTGTGCAGGTGCACCGGGTACGCGAAGATCGTTGAGGCTGTCGAGGATTGCGCGAATTCGACGGGGGGTGCGGAGCATGAGTGAGGATGTAAGACGCGCGGACGCTTTCAACGTCGTCGGCCGCTCTGTGACATCCGTGGACGGCTTGGAGAAAGTCACCGGCGCCGCTCGGTTCACCGCCGACCTATCGCGTCCGGGGATGCTGTGGGGCCGCGCCCTCAGAAGCCCGCTACCGCACGCGCGGATCCTGAGGATAGACGCCCGCAAAGCCCTCGCCCTCAGGGGCGTAAGGGCAGTAGTGACGGGGGCTGATTGTCCGCGGCACACCTTCGGCAACCTCATTAAAGACCAGCATGTGGTGGCGTTCGATAAGGTGCGGTACATCGGCGACGAAGTAGCGCTGGTAGCCGCTACTGACCCCGACATCGCGCGGGAGGCCGTCGATCTGATCGAAGTGGAATACGAGCCGCTGCCCGCGGTGTTCGACATAGACGATGCGATTCGAGAAGGGGCGCCGCTCGTGCACGAGGCGGCGCGGAACATCGCGCACCAGATAAGCATAGTCAGAGGAGACATTGCGGGGGCTTTCAGCCGGTGCCACGAGATCGTCGAGGAGGATTTCGAGACCTCAAAGGTGCATCAGGCTTACCTGGAGACCCACGCCTGTCTCGCGGACGTGGACGACAGGGGGCGGGTGGAACTCTGGAGCGGCAATCAGTCGCCTGGACGGACTCGCTTCCAGCTGGCTCAGGCGCTGGACATACCGATTGGGAATATCAGGGTCCATCAGGCATTCGTCGGCGGTGGATTCGGCGGTAAGGCGTACCAGCACGTCGTGTTTCTCTCGGTGGCCCTGGCGATGAAGGTTCGCCGGCCGGTCATGATGGTTTTCGATAGGACAGAGGATTTCGCGTGCACGCTCCCCAGGGTCCCGATGCGCATCCACATCAAGATGGGATGCGACCGGGATGGCAGGCTACTTGGGAAAGAGATGCGGATCGTGGCCGATAACGGGGCCTACTCGGTCAACGCGCCCGCCGTGGTGGACACCGCCGCGACCCGCGTGGACAGCCTATACCGTATTCCCGCGCTGAGAAACGAGGCAATGCTGGTCTACACCAACCAGGAGCCGACCGGCATGTTCCGCGGTTTCGGCAATCCCCAGTCGACGTTCGCGGTAGAATCGTGCATGGACATGCTGGCCGAACGGGTTGGTCTTGATCCAGTGGAGATACGATTGCTCAACGGGACCCAGACCGGAGACGTCACTATACACGGGTGGAAGATCCGGAGTTGCGCTTTGTCCGACTGTATCCGGAAGGTTGCGGACAAGATCGGCATGGATCACGCTAAGGGCGCGGGGACGACGACAAAGGCCGATAAGAAGGGTCCACTTCGTGGAGTCGGCCTGGGATGCGTGATACACGTCAATGGCAACAGGTCGGTTTTCGCTGCGTTCGAGGGGTCGTGCGCGCGTGTGCGGCTGGACGAGAGCGGATTCGCATACGTGTCGAGCTCCTGCGGGGACATCGGCCAGGGGGCGTCAACCACTTTCGCACAGATCGCCGCCGAGATCCTGGGGCTCCCGATGAGCGCGATGAGGGTGGAGAGGTCGGACACCAGCATTACTGGATTCGGGCTCGGCGCCTTCGCCAGTCGCGTTACTGTCCTGGCGGGCAACGCGGTGAGGGAAGCTGCGGAGGATCTGCGGAACCGGATCGTGGGGATCTGCGCCGATGAGTGGGGCGTGCCTGAGGACGACATCAGGCTGGAGGGCGGTCGAGCGACCGCTTCCGCAACGGGGTCGGAGCGGATCCCGGCGGAGGGCTTGACGCTGGGCGACGTGGCCCGTCTGTACACCTACGCCCACGGTGGAGAGAACCTCGAGGGCAAAGGGCACTTCACCCCCGACGACGTCGTTATCGCGGACAAGAAGACGAAATACGGCAACATTTCCGGCACGTATACGTTCGGCGCCCAGGGCGTCGAGATAGAGATCGATCCCGATACGGGGCGGATAACGTGTAAGCGATTGGTCGCGGCCTAAGACGCCGGTACCGTGATAAACCAGAACCTCGCGGAAGGTCAGGTTCAAGGCGGGGTGGTGCAGGGCCTGGGGTACGGGCTCACCGAGGTCGTTCTGATGAAAGAAGGCAGAGTCCTCAACGCCAACTTCAGGGATTATAAGGTGCCGACAGTGAAGGATATACCCGAATTGGAGGTATGCTTCGTGGGGAACCCCGATCCGGTGGGCCCGTTCGGAGCGAAGGGCGTCGGCGAACCCGCGATTGTCCCAACGATCGCTGCCCTGGGCAACGCCATCTACGACGCCGCTGGAGTGCGGCTGACAAAGGTCCCGTTTTTACCGGAGGATATCCTTGAGGCGCTACGTAATGGCCGGCGGAACGGGACAAACACACGATCTTCTGGCGAGGAGTGACGCGGATTGGTAGTTGCGGTACTGGGCGGGACCGGAAAACTCGGACTGGGGCTGGTCCATAGATTGGCCCGGGCGAAGTACCAGGTTATAGTCGGTTCGCGAGATCCTGATAAGGCTCGGGGCGTGGCATCGGTTGTGAGCGACGAGACCGGCGGACTCGTGAAGGGGGAAGCGAACCTGGAGGCGGCGGGACTCGCGGACATGATAATCGCCGCTCTGCCCGTAGCCGGAATGCGCGATGTCCTGGCGGGTCTTGGAGAGGCGACCCGGGGGAAAGTCGTGATCGACACGTCCGTCGATATGGCCAACATGCCGGGGCAGATCGATTGCGCAGGGGTGAGGGTGCGGTCGATACTCGAGGACGTGCGCGCCACCGCGGCTTTCCAGACGATTCCCGCCGCAGTGGCCCGGTCGCAGGGTACGGCCGCGGACTGTCACGTCTTCGTGTTCGGTGACGACCCTGAGGCGTGCCGGGCGACGGTCGATCTCGCCGGGGCGCTGGGTTTCGATGCTGTTGTCTCCGGCGCCCTGTCCGATGCATGGATGTCGGAGAGCATCACTCGCATGCTGATAGGCCTCAATATTCGATACAAAAAACGCTCGATTGGGATGCGCCTTGTTGGGCTGTAGGATACTCCTCAGGGTTGGTCGGAGGGTGCTGTGGAAAGGATCACTGTCTACGGAATCGATGGAATTCCCGAGGTCGAACCGGGCGACGATCTGGCCGGCCTCATAGTAAAGGCGGCGGACGAGCAGGGCACACCCCTGGAGGATATGGACATCCTCGTCGTAAGCCAGAAGGTCGTCTCGAAGGCGGAAGGTTGCCTGATCGACCTCTCGCATGTTCAGCCATCGGAGTTTGCGAAAAAGGCCGCTGTGTTCGTGGGCAAGGATCCCCGCATGGTTGAGGTAATCCTCGGTGAATCCGACCGGATCGTCCGAATGGATAAGGGCGTGATGATAACCCAAACCCACCATGGGCTGGTGTGCGCCAACGCGGGAGTGGATTCGTCGAATGTGAGGGGCCGGGATATGGTCAGCGTACTCCCTGCGGACCCCGATGGCTCGGCCGCTAACGTGAAGCGACGTATCCAGGAAACGGCCGGCGTGGATGTTGCCGTCATCATTTCTGACACATTCGGCAGGCCGTGGCGGGACGGCATACTGAACTTCGCTATTGGAGTCGCGGGCATCGAGCCAATGGTCGATTACCGTGGGCAGGAAGACCCGTATGGAAAGGTGCTGAAAGTGACGCGGGTGGCG
>JAHDPS010000197.1 GCA_018434225.1 Bacillota bacterium | reverse complement strand
TTTGGTGATAGATTTCGAGGCGTTCTCCATCTGCCCGGATTTAATGGCTGCCTGAGCGAGGTTCAAGTGCTTGAGGACGCCGTCCAGCACCATGATGACCAGGTTGACACCCGAGGCCGTATTGACCTGGATATTTCGGTATTGTTCGAAATCGGCGGTGAACACAATATCAGCTCCTTCTCCGGCGGTCTTACGAGGTCTGTGACATCTGGTTGATCTGCGCCGTCAACCAGTCGCCCTGACTCTTGAGCCGGGCGATGGCGGCCTCCATCGCAACAAACTGCTTCTTCAGGTTGGCCTCGCGAAGAGCGAGCCTATCCTCAGCGGTCTCGATACGATCCGTGATCCTCTTCTTCTCGGCGTCCAGCGCCTTCTGTTTCTGCGGCAGTATACCGCCGGATTTGGTGTAATCCCTGAGTGATCTGAATATGCTCGAGCCGATCCCCTCGTTGTATTGGAACGCCTCGACCTCGACGATGCGCGAGTAATCGTTCGCGCCGTTGGTGGCCGACACGCTCACCCGAACCTTCTGCGCGTTGACGGGGTCAAACAGGTGCATCTTCATACCGGCGGTGTTGCCCGTGACGCTCTCGATATCCACCCAGGCGGAGCCGTCGTGGTACTGGAGCGTGTAGTCCTTGATCCCGTATGTCGAGGACGGATACGCCGTCGAGTTGAGCGTCCAGATGTTCAACTGGTCGATGGTCTTAACGGCCCCGAAATCGATCTCCAGTATATCGGGATACGTCCCCTCCGTCCCATCCATCCAACCACCGCCGGCTGAACCCCACCGGTCGGACAGGGTATCACCGTTGATCGCGTTCAGGGCGCCGTACACCGATGACGGCGATCCCTCGTTCGGAAGACCGCCCCCATCGAACGCCGAGGCCGTGGCTCCAGCGGTGCTGAGAGCTACGTTAGTGGGATTCGCCCCGAACAGCTTCGCCACGTCGTCGAGATAACTTTCCAGGTTTTCCTTCAGCTTCGCCTCATCCAGTACGAGCTTGTTCGCGTCGGCGGAGCCGAAAGCGCCGCCGGTGATCCCGATAGCTCCTATGTTGTCCATCGACACCGGCATCCCGGGCACTCTGGCGGTGATCTTTCGCCTCAGCATGCCCTGGATCTGTCCAATGGTGCTGTCTCCAAGTAATGGGCCGGCGATCTTCGTCTCCTTGTCGTACGATGTCTTACTGGCGATGAAATCCATCGCCGAGTTGTACTGATCCACGAAAACCTTGATAGCGTCCACTGCCTTCTGAGTGTCGGATGACACAGTGACCGTGGCCGACTTGCCCTCCTGCTTCAATTGGAGAGTGAGTCCTGCCAGCGCGTCGGTGATGGTATTCGTCGCCCTCGTTATCGTTAGAGAGTTCACCTTCACTTCCGCGTCCGTGGCCTCCTGAATCGTGTTGGGGTGTATCGTCCCTTCGTTGACGAGAACGCCGAGGCCGAGCAGTACATCGCCGTCATCCGAGAACGTTATGGCCTTCTCCGATCCGGTCTCCTTAGCGGTCAGCACGAGCCTGTACTGAGTGGTGGACACCTGCACTATAGACGCCTGCACCCCGATGTCAGGCGTCGCGTTGATCTTGTCCCTGATGGACACCAGGCTGTCGGAGGCGGTAACGGCTATTTCTTTCCCGTTTATCAGAGGATTACCCGCTACGCCCAGGGCCTCGGTAGAGCTCGCCTGGACCGACGAAGCCACGGTGTGCGCCTTGGCGAGCCTCACAACATCAATGGTGTAGGCCCCCGCCGGGACAGCTGATGAGGCGGTCGCTGTCACAACCTGAGTGTCGCTGGAGCTTGCTTTCATGGAGTAGAATGTGCTGCGGCTCTTAAGGGCCTCCGCCTTCAGCTGCAGGTTGTAGAGCCGGGTGTTAACGTCCTTCCAGGCATTTCGCTTCTCATCGATGGTCTTCTGCCTGGATTGGAGATCGAGCAACGGCTTTCGGTCGATAGCCATGAGCTTCTCGACGAGGGCCTCCCAATCGAGGCCTGAAACAATGCCGCTAAGCGATATGTTGCCCATTGTGTTTCCTCCCCGGCCCACAGTCCCGTCGTGGTCCTGCGGCCTTTATTCCCGTGCGAATCGGCCTACGCCTTCTCGTCCAGGATAAGCCCTATTTGCTTCCTCACCTGGGCGAGCATTTCCAGCATCCGCTCCGGCGGTATCTGCTTGATTACCTCCCCAGTCCCGGACTCTATCACCATTACGAACGCCCTTCCGGACTGCTCGTCATATCCGAAGCTCAAACGTGTGTTGGTGATCTCGGCGATCCGGTTCGCAGCCTCTACGGCATTCGCGACAGGCGCCGCCTGGACCGGCGGCGGGCCCGCCGCCTCTTTCCCTCCCGCTACCGGCCAGCCCTGGGTATCTTTCGCGGCCGGTGGACGGCCGGACACCGATTGCACCGCATTCATGTTGCGCACCTCCCGCTATTCCCACTGGTCCCCCCCGTTCATACCGACTTATGCGATTCGGGGCCGGCTAGTCAACCCGGCCGGCCCCTATCAGATGAATCTCAATCCGACGTACTATCCGGTACGAGGGCTCCCGATCGCGGGTTACCTCAGGAGCTGCAGGATCGACTGCGGCTTCTGGTTCGCCTGCGCGAGCATCGCGGTGCCCGACTGGAGCAGGATCTGCGTCTTCGTGAAGTTGGCCATCTCTATCGCCATGTCGACGTCCCTGATACGGGATTCGGCTGCCGTCAGGTTCTCGTTCGCGGCGCCGAGGTTGGCGATCGTGTACTCGAGCCTGTTCTGCACGGCGCCGAGTGATGCGCGCTGGGACGAGACGGTGTTGATCGCGTTGTCGATAGTGGTGATGGCCGAATCCGCGCCCGTCCTGCTCGAGATGTTGACCGTATCGACACCGATTGCGGGTGCGGTCGCCCTCATGTCGCCGATGGACACCGACAGACTCTGGGACGCGTTGGCGCCGATCTGAAACACGGCTGCGCCGGCTGTCACAGTGATCTGCTCTTCACCGCCGGTGGCGGAGCCTGCGACAAGGGCGCTATTGACAGTCACCTTGATCCCCAGGTGGTTGAAGTCGAGGATCTTCGTTGCCGTCCCAACCGGAGCAGCGGTGTTAACCCTCTGCTGGTTACCGCTGCCGTCGGCTATGGTGACGTCAACGGTTCCGCCCGCTCCTGCGGCGGTCGTGACAACGTACGTGCCGGCCTTCGCGCCGCTCACGTCGAATCCCGCGAAACCGTCCACCGGATTCAGTGTGCCGGCCAGAGCGAATGTCGAGCCGAGTGTGCCCTTGAGCAGCGACTTAGTGTTGAACTCCGTGGTGTTGCCGATCCTGTTGAGTTCCTCAATCAGCTGAGTGACCTCTGCCTGGAGCTGACCCCTATCAGCGTCGGTCAGGCTGTCGGACGCCGACTGCACCGCAAGCTCCCTCATCCTTTGGAGAATCGAATGGCTCTCGTTGAGGGCGCCTTCTGCGGTCTGCACCAGCGATATGGCGTCCTGGGCGTTCCTCTGCGCCATCGCGAGGCCACGGGACTGACCCCTCATCTTCTCGGATATCGCGAGGCCTGCCGCGTCGTCCGCCGCCTTGCTGATCCTCAGACCGGACGACAGCTTCTCGAGAGACTTGCTCATCGTTCCGTCGGTTGACGAAAGGTTCTTCCAGGCGTTCAACGCGCTGATGTTGTGGTTGATCCTCATTTACCTCATCCTCCTTGATGATTTTCGCCCTCCGGCGGGGCCCGGCGCCGAGACCCCCGCAGGATGGCAGGCGACGTCCAGTCGCCTTCTCATCACATATATCGAGACAACGGCCCGGCAGTTTAGCGTCGCCGAAAAACTGAGCGGGGGGCTTTCGCCTCCCGCCGGTGAACCAGATATGGCTCTCGATGATCCGTTACATCCGGTCGCGCAGCTCGTCCAGCTTCTCCATTGGAGCCTCAACCGCAGCTGAGGCCAGGCGGTTCTCCTCGACGATCGCGTCGAATACTTCGCGCCTCAACACGCGGACACCGCGCGGCGCCACGATGCCCAGGCGCACCTGCGCCTGGTCTCCCGAGCCCTTCACCTGAGAGACGACGACCTCGATGCCGTCTCCTATTATGATGCTCTGTCCCGTTCTCCTGGTGAGTACCAGCACCTTCAGTCCTCCCGCTTCGGGGCGTCCGCACGCTGCTGGAATACGTAGTACTTCAGGGGATGTTCTGGGTTCATGGTCACGATTTGTCGGGCGATCCCGCGGGCATGATTGACAGCGATTGGCGCCTGGAGGTTGAGGCTGGTCTGTGAAGGATCGCGCGGCACCACCGCGATGGCCAGATACCTCAGGTCCGCGGGGGACGCCGCTTCGAGGCCTGCCACAGTATCTTCATCGGGGCTGACCGAGTAGCCCGGCACGAACATGAGCGGATCTGTGACAACGAAGGCGAGACCCGGATCGTCCAGCGATTGGAGCCACCTGAACGGCGAATTCCCCCGAATAATGAGCGCGAATCGCCTGTGTTCCTCGAACCCGATGAGGCCATCGGGGAACCGCATCACCATATCCTCTGCGACGTCGATGTTGGAGAAGCGCGTAGTATGAATGAGCACTCTAGTCACCACCAGCCGGTTGCCTGGATTGCCTGTTTGGTTACATAACTTCGGATTGGCTATCTTTACTCACTCCGGACTGCCTACCGGAGGAAATCGACCAACGTGGGCTGTATGAGCCTCGCCCCGACGGCGAGAGCCGCCTGGTATGAAGCCTCTTCCTGGCTGAGTTTCAGAATGATCTGATCGAATTCAGCGTCCTCCGTATCCGAAAGAAGCCGCGTGAGGCTGCTATTGGATTCGGTCAGTCGCTGGGATATCATATCGAGCCTGTTAATCTTGGCTCCGGTTTCGCTCACGTAGGAAAGGAGCTCGTCGGTCTCGGCCTGTATGGCGGTCAACATGTCGCCGACCGCCTTGAAGTCCCCAGCCTTCACGAGCGAGGAAACCTGCGGTACCAGGGCGAGCACCGAGTTTGGCCCATCCAGGAATTCGGGGGTAATGTTAATTCGCATGGTCTGGCCGGGCCCCACTTCTCTCTGTATTGCACCGAAATCGAGGACCCCGGCCGGCCCGGCGGCCGTGAATGGTTGGGTGAGGGTGTTCTGCCCCGCAAACAGGAACCTTCCGCCGTGGTCGCTGTTGGCCAGGAAAACCAGGTGTTCCTGTATTTGCTCGAGCTCCTTGGCAATAGCGTCGAGACTGGACGCGGGCACGGTGCTCGTGGCGGCGGAATTAGCGAGTTCTCCGACCCTGTGCATCGCGTCGACCATCTGTCTGAGCGCTTCTTCAGTGGCCAGGAGCCAATCCTTGGAGTCCCCAACGTTCTTGACGTATCTCTCGACCTCGGCGATGGATGTCCTGAGCCTGAAAGCCCTGTTCGCCCCCACGGGGTCGTCCGACGGCTTGTTTATGCGCTTGCCGGAGGCGAGCTGCTCCTGGAATTCGAGCGCCCTTCGATTTACCGTGTCGAGGCGGAGGAGCAGGTTCCTCGCCATCGCGTTCGTGGTGATCCTCATCCTGAATCACTCCCCGCCCGGAGATACGTTACCACGGATCAAGCACGTAGCGGAACAGTCAAGCAATCAATCAACGGCCGGTGATCCCGGTCCTGTTGATCAATACATCGAGCATTTCGTCTGCGGCGGTTATTAGCTTTGCGGCCGCCTGGTAGGCGTGCTGGAACTTCATCATATTGGTCATCGCCTCGTCGAGTGACACCCCCGACACGGATTGCTGCAGGTTCTCCATCTGGTTCACCAGGTAATCTTCGTTCTTGGCCATGCGCTTGGCATGGTCCGCGTCAACTCCCAGGCCCGTGACTATGCCCCGGAAAAAATCGTTCCACGTCGCATTGGGCGGCTGGAGCGGGTCCGAGCTCATAGTCAACTTCTGTTTGAGTTGCGCCATCGCCAGGGCGTTGTCGCCGTTGCCCACCAGGCCGTTCCCTGAAGCGGCGATGAGGGAAACATCGCCCAGTATGGCGTCGTCCACGGCCATGCTGAGCGCGCCCGTCCCCTTGAAAAACGAGGCGCTCCCGGCGACTCCATGGTAGTCGAAGCCGAGCGCGTGCTGCGTGTTGACTTCCGTAATAATGCTATTGGCAAGGCTGTCGATGTCCGTCTTTATCTGTTGGATGTACTCGTCCCTGAGTCTCAGGAATCCCTTTATCTCGCCCGATGAAACATTAACATCCAGGCCGCCGGGCCATTCGAGGTGGGCGAGCCCGTCGCCGTCTTCGCGAACGCGTATCTCCACGGCGCCCTGCGATTCGACGAGCAACACTCCCCCCACAGTGACCCTTGCGGCGCCCGAGTTTTCCTCGGAAATCCTTATGTCGATGATTTTCGCCAGATCGTCCAGCAGGCCGTCTCTCCTGTCCATCAAGTCATTCGGCCTGTAGCCGGCGGACCTGGCATTGGTGATCTCGACGTTTAACTCCGCTATCTGCCTGGCCAGGGCATTGATCTGTACCACCTTCGACCTGACCGATGTATCCACATCCGCCCGCATTTCTTCAAGCTGGCGGAACGTCCGGTTGAACGACTCCGCCAGTGTTACCGCGCTCTCTCGCACTGTCTTGCGGACGGCTTCGCTCTCCGGGTTAGATTGAAGCTCCTGAAGAGACTCCCAGAACTTGTCCAGCACCGATCTGATGCCCGAGTCGGACGGCTCGTTGAGTATGACCTCTATCTCCTCGAAAGCGGCCGACATCGTGCCGAATTCCCCGAGCCTCTTGATCTCAGTGCGCTTCTGCATATCGATGAACGCGTCGCGAATCCGTCGTATATCGGTGACGTGGACTCCTGTGCCGATGTGCCCTACTGCCCCCGGGGACGCATACGGATCGGTGGCGGCCAGTATCGCCTCCTGCCGCGTATACCCAGGGGTATTCACGTTGGCCACGTTGTGGCCGACGACGTCCAGGGCAGTTTGCTGCGCCATCAGCGCCCTCTTGCCTATCTCGATACCCATGAACGGCGTTCTCAATGGGACGGCCCCCTAGTCAAGCCTTCTTGTCGACAATGCCGCTCGCTTTCTGGATCACTTCGCCCTCCTGGTCGTAAGCACCCTTCATGCGCGAGGTCAGGGCGTTGAGCATGAAATTCACGTAGGCGAGAGACTGGTTTATCAGCTCTGAGTTTACGTCGTTCAATCCGCGGATCTGTTCGATGCTGTTCCGGATGGAATCGCGGCTGGAGAACAGCAATTCGCGGTGGGGTGACTGTGACATGGATATCATGTCTCCGATATTGATCTCGGAGGCGGGCTTGTTGACGATCGAAGAAACCTCCTGCTGCAGCTTCCATCGCTTCTCCTCGATCCTGCCCGTTCTGCCTATCAGGACCTGTTCGGCCCTGACTACCTTATCGAGGTCGGATATCGCCCCTTTCAACAGGGCCTCCTGCTTTTTCTTCCCCAGAGTCACAAGGTCCGCATATGCCTCCGCTTCCTGCTCCAGAAACCGGGCCATCTTCTCCCAGAGTTCTTCCGGCATTCTTACGCCTCCTTGACTGGGCGGGTGCCCATATCAGCACGCAGCCGCCCGAGGGGGATACCCGGACGGGCGGCCAATGGCGGGTCCGACACTATTTGAGCCGGTCCGCGATGGTCCGGCGCAATATCATATCCGCGATGTCGGCGGCCTTTACCTCGTAGGTCCCCTCGGCTATCTTCTTGGATATGGCGTCCACCTTGTCGGCCCTCTCGTCAGGCATGGCGGCGATGACTTCCTTCAATCTATTGACTTCACTCGCCCGGGCGGATATGGACAGCTCGTCGGCCTTCGCTGTCGCGACTCTGTCTTTCCCCTGCTTCGTTCCATGCTGCGACTTGACCCTATCGGACTGGACCTTGAGGGCAGAGTCTATTTGACTCCTGGAAACCTTCATTGCTTCACCCCTCCTTGTCCCTGCGCGCATCGCAACACACGTAGCTTCGATCATTGTATCGTGGGGTATGATGATTTTGTTTACTTCTTTATTTACTTCCTGGTGTCCCTGATATGATCGAATATGTGAATCTTGCCCGTGCGTGAGGCCCTCGAGTCCGGTGACAACTCGTTCGCGACATCCTGCAACTTCTTAACGCAAGCATCGCACACTCGCCCGCTAAGGATGATCGCGCCGCATACATCGCACCTGAGTTCGACGCCGGTCAGGCGGCTCTGCATAAGCCGGCCCTGGCGCAGGAACTTGAGTATCCGCTCTTTCTTAACACTGGTCTCTTCACAGACGTGATCGATGGATACACCCGGATTCTCCTGGAGAAACCTGCGCACAGTGTCGAATTGACGATCCTCTTCTTGCAGGCACTTCGGGCACACCTCGACCCCCGTGTCCACAAAAACCCGTCCGCACTCAGGGCAGCTCCTGATTTCCATCTCTTACTCCTCCACCATGGCGCACACGAGAATGTCAACGCTAACAGCCCCACAGGCCAACATGGTCTTCGCGCATTCCCTGACAGTGCTTCCAGTGGTGAACACGTCGTCCACCAGTATCACGCGCTGGCCCGCTAGAGCCCCGGGCGGCCTTATCTGAAACGCCCCTTCGACATTGCGACGCCTCTCTTCCGGCTTGAGGCTACTTTGTGGGAGCGTTTCTCTGGCGCGGGTCAGTTTTCCTGCTGCAACCACCGATCCGCTCAATCTGGCGACGACCCTCGCCATGAGAAGGGCCTGGTTGAATCCCCGGCTCTGCTCCCTCAGCCGGTGTAAAGGCACGGGCACGATCGCGTCGGCGGGCATGATGTCGGCGGCGGCGCGCGCCATCAGCGCGCCCAGTGGTTCGCAAAGATGCTGCTGACCCCCATATTTGAGTCCCCAGATGGCGCGTTTGAGAACGCCCCTATAGAAACCGGCCGCCCTCATCCTCGGTATGGGTTGGGGCGCGGTGGGCGCGTCGCCAGTGGGCGCGTGTCTGGCGATCGGAGGGAAATTCCGTTTTATGCCCGGCAGGGAACTCCAACAGGTTTCGCATATTGCGTCGCATGGACGGACGGGGGATGGAAGCCGGGCCCCGCAGAGAGCGCAGGACGTCGCCGGCGGAAAACAAAGGTCGAGGATACCGCGCAGGAATTCCATGTGGGGTCCGGTGGCAGCACGCATGCGACACCATTTCTGCGACTATTCCCATATTCCTCCAGAAAACCGATGCCCCCCTGCGAGATAGGCGATCAGCCGCTCTTTTCTCGGCCTGTTCAGCATGGTCTTCACAGTGGAAAGGATGGCGCGGGCATCCGAGTTTTCCCCAAGCCTGCATACTATCGCAACGTCGCCCGAGCACATGAAAAGGCCGATGCTTTCCGGGCTCTCGCCGGGAGCCGCCACGTCGCCCATCCTCACGGCCTTGAGCACCCTGGAGGAGGACTCGAGCCGTCGCACTATGGACCACGTCTGATCGGTGGAGTAGTCGTCGACGGCCACGACCTCGTACGGAACGCTGGTGCCGGAAATGCCGATGCCGCACAAGCGCCTGAGGAATCTTTCAACCACGTCTTCCCCGTTCTTTATTAGAACCAGGACGCTTACAAGAGGCACTCCGGGCGTGGGACCGTTCCTCGATCCGAGCCACGCGGTCAGGTCCAGGAAGGCGGCAACCAGTCCGTACAGGGCGAGCATCAATACGGCCAGCCACACGTATGGGTACACTGTACACGACAACCCCCCAGGAACGGTATTCACAACTCAGGTTATTCCGTTCCCGGGGGAGTGGTGATTCCACTGTTGGTTCCAATGTTGGTTCAGTTCCTATCTATCCCAACAGACTCCCGAGATCCGCCGCCATGTCCGTCTTCTCCCACGGGAGATCCAGATCGTCTCTCCCAAAATGGCCATAGCAGGCAACTTGCTTATATATCGGCCTCCGCAGATCGAACCTATCTATGACCGCCGCGGGCCTGAAGTCGAATAGGCGCTGCACTGCCCTGGTGATCTCCGGTTCCGGCGCCTTGCCCGTTCCGAATGTCTCGATCATGAGCGACACTGGGTGCGCCACTCCGATAACGTACGCCACCTGGACTTCGCATTTGGAGGCCAGGCCCGCCTGAACGATATTCTTCGCGACGTAGCGGGCCGCGTATGAGCCCGTCCTATCCACTTTGGTCGGGTCCTTCCCCGAAAACGACCCGCCGCCGTGCCGCGAGTATCCGCCGTATGTATCGACGATGATCTTCCTGCCGCTCAGCCCGGAATCCCCCTGCGGCCCACCGATAACGAACCTGCCGGTGGGGTTGACGAAGTAATGGGTCCCGTCATCCAGCAGGTTTGGAGGAACGACGGGGCGCACCACCTCGTTGATTATGTCCTCTCTTATGCGTTCCATGGGCACTTCTGGACTGTGCTGGGCCGAAACCACAAGCGCTTCGACCCTGGCGGGCTTGCCTCCGACATAGCCGACAGTCACTTGGGTCTTGCCGTCCGGCCTGAGGTACGGCAGCACACCGGTCTTTCTCACCTCCGCCAGGCGCCGGGCGAGGCGGTGCGAGAGGAAAATGGGCATCGGCATCAGCACGGGGGTCTCGCTGCAGGCGAACCCGAACATCATGCCCTGGTCCCCGGCCCCGGTCAAGTCCTCCCTGACCCCTCCCGGATTTGTCTTCGCCTCGGCGGACCTATTCACTCCAAGGGCGATGTCGGGGGATTGGTCCTCGATGGCCGTCAGCACCGAGCAGGTATTCCCGTCAAATCCGTACTTCGCCCGCGTATAGCCGATCCCGCGTATCGTATCCCTGACTATCTCCGGTATTTCCACGTAACAGCCGGTCGAGATCTCGCCCGTGACGAGCGCCATGCCGGTCTTCACTACACACTCGCATGCGACGTGGGCTGACGGGTCTTTCTCCAATATCTTGTCCAGGATAGCATCGCATATCTGATCCGCCACCTTGTCAGGATGGCCCTCCGTCACGGATTCGGACGTGAAAAGCCTCGTCTCCACCGCCAACCCCTCCCCAGGTCCGTATTATCCCCAGCCGTGGCCGCAGCGGCCGCACAGGCACCGCTTAAACTGAAACGACCCCTTCCAACCGGAAGGGGTCATATATCGTACTCTCATCCTTCAGATTGGAGTGGTGAACTCGTCACCATTTCCACCCTGCCGGGCTTGGCACCCGCCATACGGGCTGGTTGCCGGGGAGTCATCAGGCCGGTCCCTCATCCCACTCTTGATAAGAGGGTAGTTCAATTGTCGATTTTCATCCTAGCATCGACGGCCGGCAGTGTCAATGGCCGAGCCGGGCATGGCCGCCGCCCGCTCCCGGCGCGAGCCCGGCCTCAACCGCGTAGACCGCAAGCTGCACCCTGTTCTTCAGCTGCAGCTTCTCCATGAGATTCCCCACGTGCGCTTTGACCGTGTGGGTCGAGATGTGCAGCCGGGCGGCGATCTCGGCGTTGCTGGCGCCCTCGGCGACCAGGGCCAGCAGGGCGCGTTCGCGCCCAGTCAAGATCGTGGCCTGAGATTCTTCCCCTGAAAGCAGCCCGTGGAGCACGCGCGACGCCATCGATGGGACGATGAATCCATCTCCCGAAAACACGGATTGTATGGCCCTGCGGAATTCGTCGGGACTCGTGTTCTTGAGCAGGTAACCCTGGGCGCCCGCCTTGAGGCAATACACCAGGTCGTCATCACTGTCGGAGACCGTCAACACCAGTATCTTGCATCGAGGCATTTTCTGTTTCAGCAGCCGGATCGCTTCGAGACCATTGCATCTGGGCATCCGCAAATCCATGAGCACGAGATCGGGTTTGACCTCGCACGCCAGAGATACAGCCTCGGCCCCATCGGACGCCTGATAGACTTTCGACACATTACCGAAATCCATCAGCAACCGGGCCAAGGCACTGCGCAGGAGCTCGTGGTCGTCAACAACCAGAATTCTCACGTTTGTCCCCTCCGGCATCGACTATGGGAGTTACTGGGACCTCCAACTCTACCCTGGTCCCGTGGCCGGGCTTGCTCGAGATCGACAGCCTGCCTCCTATGGACTCGGCGCGTTCCCGCATTATCGATAGGCCCCACCTTCTGGTGGATCGCCTGGAGACCAGGTCAAGGTCACATCCGATACCATTATCGTAGATAGAGAGTTTGCCGGTGCTCGGGTCCGAGGCGTTGAAGGAGACGTCGACTCTGCTGGCGTCCGAGTGGCTCTCTATATTGCGAAATGCCTCGGCGAGGATTTGAAATACCCGAACCGCCGTTGACCTGCTGATGGCGAAGAATGCATCTTTCAGGTGAAATCTGAGGTCGAGATCGCCCTGTCCGGGCCGGTCGATCGCGAGCGGGTTAGCCTCAGGATAGGCAGTCCGATCGACCCTCTCTTCCTTGAGGAAATCTATGGACTCCCTGGTCTTTTCGTAGGCGCGGTTCACTTCGTCCTCAATCTCGTCCATCACCTGCGCAATCCGGCCGGGATCGTCCGCGGGAGTGGCGCGGAACAGGGCGGTCAACATAAGGGTTCGCGCCAGGGATTGACTCAGCCCGTCGTGGACCTCGTTGGCCATCCGGTTCCGCTCGAGTCTGGCAGCCAAATACGCTATGTTCGACGCATACTGCAGGTTTTCCACGCCCAGATCAAGGAGACTTATGAGACCGCGCATCGTCCGGAGCAAGCCGCAGACATGCATGTTATGCCTGGTGGATGCCATGAAAAGGACCGGGGTGGACCCGCTCTTCCCCTTGACCTGGAGCGCCATGGCGAGGGCGAAACCGGGCGGGGGCGAACTCCCGTGCTTTGAGGTGTAATCATATATGACGGCGCTGCCGTTCGGCCTGAATGTCGGATCCCTGACTACCTTCTTCGACCATTCGCCCACCGCCGCCATCGCTTGTTTCGACATCCCCGTGGCATTCGCGACGATGCTGTCATCCGGGTTGTTCGGATACGCCAACCACCCCGCCTGCATATCCAGGAGAGGGCCGATATCCAGAACCCTGACGAACAGCTGATTCAGGTCGCGCGAACTCGCCGCTATGCGCGCGACCTCGTACAGCACTCTCAGTTCTCGGGCCTGTTCAGTTTCCCTATCGACAACCTCGAGGTCCTTTTGGATGATCGAGGATAAGAGCACCACTCCAGAGAGGAAAATCACCAAGTTGACCACGAGCATGTATCGCGGCTGGGAGAGCGTGGTCCAGATGGTCCCATCCAGATACCCCAGGCGCGAGTTCTGAGAGAAGACCCAGTACAGCAACACAAGCATTACAACCAATGATCCGATGAACAGCACGCCGCCGACGGAAAGGGCCTCTTGCGCCTCCATGGCCGACAGCTTCCTCAGCAGCATCAGTAGCCCGACTCCCCACACAAGTACGCCTACCCATGAAGACAAGAAAAACAAGCTCCGATATATCCAGGCACTTTCGTTCATGGTCATCCTCCCCCTCGAACAACCATCCACATTGTGTGATACTGTGGGGAGAACCTACGGATCATGCCGTCTCCTATAAAATGCCTCCTTCCCCATCCCGATACAGCGGCTTCAGCATCATTGACCGTCAACAGTACAATTTCCCCTGACGCACGCAAATTCCTTGTCCGACAGGTTGCGATGTGTCGCCCATATCCTACCTGCATAAACCACCCATCCCCCGATGGAACACCGGAGATGGGTGGTTCGGCACGGCAGGTATTCGAGCCCTAACGGGAGCGAGCCATCTTCAACACGGCCCCGGCCAGAACGCTGGTCCCCAGCACCAGGTCTTTGGTCTCCGTGAATTCCTCGGGCACATGGCTCTTCCCGGCTACACTGGGCACAAAGAGCATCGCGACCCTGGTGATGCGGGTCATGAACATTGCGTCGTGTCCGGCGCCACTCGGCATCACGATGTAATCGATCCCTTCCTGCTTCGCGGATTCCTCCAAAAACGCGCGCAACTCGCCGTCCAGCACGAATGGATCGTCATCGCCCAGGTTGTTGTAATGATACTGGATGTCCATGTTGCGGCTGGCGGCCACCTCGCTGAACTTCCTCCGCAGGTCCTCGAGGACGCGGTTCTTCGACGGAATGTCCACGCCCCTGACCTCAAGAGACATAGTGACCTCGCCGGGGATGATGTTCATGACGCCCGGTTTGACAACCAGATCCCCTATCGTCCCCACCGTCCCGAGATGGGCCTCGCGCCGAGCCGCGGCCTCCATCTCCAGGACGATCTCCGACGCCGCCGCCAGGGCGTCTTTCCTGAGCCTCATCGGGAACGCGCCCGAATGGTTCGGTAATCCCTTTATCGTGGCCCAACCGCGTGTCGCACCGGCGATGGCGCTGACCACTCCCACGGACTTGCCGATGTCCTCCAACACCGGACCCTGCTCGATGTGCATCTCGAAATAGCACTTGATCGACTCCGGCGAACGCTTGGCCTTCTCGAACTCCTCCGGCTTGAGACCGACGGAGGCGAGGGTATCCCAATAGCTGACACCCTGCTTATCCACCCATACCTCTTTCAGCAGCTTCTCCGTGCACGAGCCGACCACCGGCAGGCTCCCCTTAAACGATGACCCGAAGCGGGTCAATTCCTCGCCCGCGAATATGACCACTTCGATCGGATGCCTCGTCTTCATCCTCTCGTCGTTCAGCATCCTCACGACCTCGAGGCCGCCTATTACCCCCACTACCCCGTCGTACTTCCCGCCCACCAGCGGGGTGTCGATGTGCGAACCCACCATCACCGAGGGCAGCGATGGATCCTCAGTAAGCTCCACTCGCTTCCCGAATATGTTGCCTACTGGATCGATGGTGACCTCCAGTCCCGCGCGGCGCATCTCTTCAATCATGTACTCGCGACCAGCCAGGTCGTCCTTCGTGAACGTGAGTCTCGATACTCCCGTCTCACCGACCTTGCCGATCCGCCCCAGTTCCTCTATGTTCCGCTCTATCCTCCCAGGATTAGGCCTCATACGCGTCCCTCCGTTGAATTGAGGAATGCGCCCAGGTCAACGCGGTCGTCCCGCAGAGGGAACAACTCGCACAACCGGCGCACTTCCCTCTTGATTTCGTTGGCAGGCTGCTCAGAGCCCAGTACCCCGACTATCAGTTTGCCTATGGTCCCCATCTCGTTCTCCCTCATACCGCGGGAAGTCACGCAATTCGTCCCGATCCTTATCCCGCCGCACACTCGGGCGGAACTGGAGTCGAACGGCAGTCTATTGCGATTGCATACCAGTCCCACATCATATAGACGCCGCTCGGCTTCCACGCCGGTGATGCCTAACGGCCTCACATCGGCCAGCATCAAATGGCAATCCGTCCCGCCTGAAACCAATCGGACGCCCCCCTTCCCCAGGGTATCCGCAAGCGCCCGCGCATTCGCCAGCACCTGCCGAGCGTACGCCCTATAGCTCTCGCTCATAGCGATCCCGAACGAGTACGCCTTCCCAGCCACCGCCGCGATCATGATCGCGCTTTGCAGACCCGGGAAAACCGCCTTGTCGATCGCGTCCCTATACTTGCCGCGGCAAAGGATGAACCCACCGCGGCCGCCCCTCATGGTCTTGTACATCGTCCCCGTCACAACGTCGGCGTACGGCACCGGCGACGGGTAGCACCCTCCCGCCACGAGTCCGGAGAAATGCGCCATGTCCACCATGAACAGGGCTCCTACGCTATCGGCCACCTCGCGAAATCTGGGGAAGTCGACCACTCTCGGATAGGCGCTGCCTCCGGCAATGATGAGCTTCGGCCTTTCCCTCTGCGCGATCTCCGCGACCTGGTCGTAATCGAGGATCTCCGTATCCCTGCGCACCCCGTACGTGTGACAGTCATATATCGAACCGCTCAGGCTGACCTTCCATCCGTGAGACAAATGGCCGCCGTGGCCCAGGTCCATCGCCACGATCTTGTCTCCCGGCTTGATCAATGCGTGGTAAACAGCCAGGTTGGCGTTGGTCCCCGAATGAGGCTGCACGTTCGCGTGCTCCGCTCCGAATAGGGCCTTCGCGCGCTCGATCGCCAGCGTTTCGATTTCATCGATCCACTCGCAGGCAGGGAAATACCTGTTCCCGGGATACCCCTCGATCGCCCTGTCGGTCAGGAAACTCCCTTGAAGCTCCATGGCAGTCTCGCTCGCATGGTTCTCCGAGGCGATAAGCGACAGGGTCGAAGCGGCCCGCTCGTACTCCCCTCGCAAAGCCCTGGCCAGTTCCTTATCGAGAATCACAGTTACGCCCCCTATTCTGTCAGGACTTCGACGCCCCGATCAGGCCATGATCTTGATGAACGTTCCCGCCAGCACGGCCAGGGCTGCCGCCCACACAAGAACGTCGCGGCCCGAGAAGCCGACCTTCCTGTAAAGCGTCCGCTTCGTGCCCATCTCCTCGGGGATACTGTAGCCGCGCAGTTCCATGGCCAGCGCTATCGTCTGGCTCCGGCCCATCGCGGACAGGCCCAGCGGGATGACAAGTTGGCCTATGCCCCTGATTCTCTTCACCGGGTTGCTGGTCCCGATCGTGTCGGAGGCGCGGGCCTTGAGCGCGTTACCGATGATCGACAGTTCCTCCTGGAGCAGCGGGAAGAACCTCATGGCGAACCCGAACATGAACGCCGCCTTGTAGGGCAGTCCCGTCCTGTATAGAGACATCCCCCAGTGGAACGGGTCCGTCGTCATGGAGAACCCGAGGAAGGCGATGCCCATGGCCACCAGCCTGAAGGCCACCCTTATCCCGGTATCGAGCCCCCCGGCCGATACGCTGAAGAGTCTGGTCCCAAACAGGGTAATCGGCTGGAAAGGCGCCCCTCCTGTAACGGCCTGGATGATGATGACCGCCACCATGATGGGCGACATCAACAGCACGAAGAACATGTATTCTGTCGGCTTTATCCCCGCCGTAATCCAGATCAGGATTACCATGCCCACCGCCATCAACGGCGGGTACGGCAAGGGCAACAACCACAGGGCCACCAGAAAAGCGATCAGAAACAGCATCTTGGAGCGCGGATCCACCTTGTGGAGGAACGACTCCGACGCCGAGAACTGATAGAGCATCTTCATTTCGCCAGCACCTCCATCAGGGCGCGCCCCGCCTCATCCGTGGTAAGTGGAACGCCGGGCAGGCCGAGGCCTTGTGCCAGCTGCACGACCGCGGGCGGCTCGACGAATGTCTTGGCCAGGATATCGGACCGACTGAATACCTCGCGGACCGAGCCGTCCAGTAGGATATTCCCTTGACATAGAGCCACGGTCCGTTTGGCGTACTCAGCCACGAGTTCCATCGAGTGAGTGATCACCAGCACCGTGGTCTTGTTGCGTTCATTGAGCTGGGTTAGAACATCCATGATCTCCCGGGCTTTGTACGGATCCTGCCCAGTAGTGGGTTCGTCGACTAGCAACACCGGAGGCTCCATGACCACTATAGAGGCTATGGCCAAACGCTGTTTATCGCCTTTTGCGAGGCGATGCGGGTGGATATCCCTGTACTGGTACAGGCGAAGGTCTTTCAGGATCTTCTCCACCTTTTTGTCCACGATATCATTGGCGACCTTCAGGTTGTTGAGGCCGAACGCCACATCATCCCACACCCGATCCTTGAACAGCTGGTGATCGGGATTCTGGAATACATATCCCACATACCGCGCCTGGAGGGACGGGGGCACTTTGTGGATGTCCTTCCCACATACCCTGATCACGCCCTTGGTGGGCGTCAGGAAACCACTCGTGCATTTCGCCAGTGTGCTCTTGCCGCTTCCGTTCTGGCCGATGAGCGCCACGAATTCGCCCTGCTTGATCTGTAGGTCGATCTTCTTCAGCGCCACGTTGTGCCGGGGGCGGGGGTAGGAAAAAGATACCCCCTCCAACTCCAAGGCGAATTCCCTTTCCTCAACCACGGGCCAACCCCCCTACGAGCCCGCGAGGCGCTGAGCCTCGGCCGGCCATAGCCTCTTTAAATACCTTGATAGCGTCCTCGATCGTGAGCGGTATTCTAGGCAGGGCTATCCCGCGCTTTTTCACATAGTGAGCCAGCTCGGCGACCTGGGGCAGCCTCAAGCCGTACTGGTGAACCTCGTCCGGTCGCTTGCAGAACTCTTCAACGGACGCATCCATCCGGATTTCGCCCCCGTGCACCACGACGATGCGGTCGGCGTACATCACCATCTGATCCACCTTGTCTTCAACCATTACGATTGTGTGGCGCTCTTCGGCCAGCTTCCGCACGACTTCGAATATCATGTTGGCCCCCAACGGATCCACTTCGGAGGTGGGCTTGTCGAACACGATCGCTTCGCTTCGAATCGCATCTATGGCCGCAATCGTGGTCTTCTGTTTCTCGCCGCCGGAGAGGTCGTACGTCACGCGTTTCCTCAACTGGCTGATATTGAACCGGCTGAGGGACTCGGTTATTCTCGCGTCCATCTCCTTGCGTTCATATCCCCTGCACTCGAGCCCCCAGACGAGCTCGTCCTCGACGAACAGGTTGAACAACTGAGCCTCGGGGTCTTGCATCACGAACCCGACTTTCGCCGTGAGCTCGCCCATCTTCTGGGATTTCGTTGGGCGCCCGAAACAAAGGACCTCCCCCGACATCTGACCCTCATAGTAGTGAGGGATGACCCCCGTCAACAGGTACAGCAGCGTCGATTTCCCGCAACCCGTCGGTCCGATGATGCCAACGAATTCCCCTTGCTTGACCGACAGTGACGCGTTCTTGAGAACGGGTTCGGAAGCGCCCGAGTATGCGAAAGTGACATTCCGCATCTCGAACGCCAATTCCGCGCGGTCCCCGTCCCCTTTCCTTGCATTCTTGTCCTTGATTTCGGTCACCAACCCATTCACCACCGTCTCCATACATCAAGAGTGTTTGATCTCCATCAATGCCGGGGGAGGTCTAAGAACCGTTCCCTCTCTAGCAGATCGGGCCCGAAAGAACCTCCTGGGGAATGCTCCTCTTCAGGAACGTCCCATACCCCTTGGTGCCGACGAACTTACCGTTTTCGGCCACGATCTTACCCCTGGACATGGTCACGGTCGGCCAACCCGTAGTCTTCAAACCCTCGAACGGGCTCCAGTCGATGCCCAGCGCGATGGTCTTGGCGGAAATCGTCTTCTCCGTATCGGGGTCCATCACGACGATATCTGCATCACCGCCTGGGGCGATGACGCCCTTTCGGGGGTACAGGCCGAAGATCTTCGCGGGGTTCGCGCACAGCACGGAGACCATGCGGTTGATGCTGATCCTGTCGCGCTTCACGCCCTCCGTGAACGTCACGGGCAAGAGGACTCCGACGCCTTCGAAACCGTTGGGAACCTTCTCGAAGGACTCCTTCCTCGCGGCCTTCTGCGCCGCGCTGTAGGCGCAGTGGTCCGATGCCACGACGGAGATCGAGCCGTCTCGGATGCCCTCCCAGAGGACTCCGATATCTTCCTGGGAGCGCAGGGGCGGGCTGCATATCCAGTTGTGGCCGTCGGGTTTCTTAAGGCACTCGTCGGTGAGCGCAAGGTACCTCGGGCACGTCTCGGCGTAGAACGGCAGGCCCTGCGACCGGGATTGTCGGAACATCTCCACACCCTCGCGCACGGACATGTGGAAATCGTATATTGGAGAACCCAGGCTACGCGCAATGAACAGCGCACGATTGATGGCCTCAGCCTCGGTCAGATTGTTCTTGGTGATTGAGTGATAAATTGGCTCGGTGTGGCCCTCCCGAACCGCTTTTTCCGTATTATAGTCGGACATCGCGGCGCTCTCGCTGTGCACACCGATGAGGCCGCCGTGCTCGGCCGCCGTCTTCAGGTAGTCCACCAGCAGCCCGTCGTCTACCATCCAGCCATCCTTCTTGTACACCATGAACACCTTGAATGAGGGGATACCCTGTTCGATAATGGCCGGGATGCGGCTCAAAGTCCGCTGAGAGGGATCAGTGAGGCAGGCGTGGAGACAATAGTCCACGACGACCTTCCCGTCCGCTTCGGCCCGCCTCTTCGAGATAGTGTCCAGCGGGTCTTCATCGCCCTTTTGGATTGCGAAGTCGATGATCGACGTGACGCCGCCCACCGCCGCATAGATGGTGCCCGTGTGGAAGTCGTCGGCCGTGGCCGAGCCCATGAACGGCAGATGATAGTGAACGTGAGCGTCCACGACCCCGGGGATTACGTATTTCCCAGTCGCGTCAATGACCTTCTCGGTATCCGTCAGGCTTCCGGGGGCGGCAAGGCATGCCACTTTCCCATCGACAACTCCTACGTCAGCGGTGATGGTTGAATCCGGAGATACTACGTTCCCGTTCCTTATCACTGTATCAAAGCGCACTTCATACACCCCTTCCGTAATGTTGGCTCCCGGGAGCCTATATTCGAGCCGAGCGACGTGGGTTCGCCCGCGTCCGATTCCGGCTCAGGTCAATGAACATGGAGGGGGGGGAGCCCCCCTCCATGACATCGCTAACAGGACCGGCCCTTCCCTTTCTTGCTCGAGGAAACCATGATAATGCTGAGCAAAACCGCCAGGCCTATCAGGATCCCGAAGAGGACGTTTTTCTCCACCTTCAGTCCGAGTCCAATGGCCGGCAGTTCCATCACAGTGCTGAGATAGGTCCACGTAACGGTGACGGCAAGCAGGACCAGTAGAATGATTGTCCCTATCCACCCGCTTCTCGACATACCCTTGTCCCTCCTCAAGTAGTTTCTCAGGGGGGTTAATCAGTTGCCGAATATCCCTGATCGTCCCACCGTTCGACAGAACGCCCACCCCATAAGCGACCCGGGAATTGCGGATGCGATCAACAGCAGCCACAAACCCAGCGTGATCGTCGGGGAGAACTTGAAGAGAAGTATCCAGGAGCCGGCGAATGAGAGTCCATCCACCGCGGTAGCGACAACGCACATCCAGGCAAATGTCTTGAAGTCGATGTGGCCGTTCTTGCGGAAGTAATGCTGACACATCAGGGCAAACGGTATGACCCACAGGGTGTTGTCGATGAAGAACCGCGGGGCCATTGGGCTGGTAGCGGTAAGCACTGCTATGATCGGATTGAAAGCCGCCGCAAGTAAGCCTCCGGTGAGGCCGTAGAATATGCACGCCGCCGAGAACCAGACGTTGACGAAGGCGACGCCGAACCAGTAGATCACGCCACCACTGATAGCGGTATCCAAACGCTCCGTTATCTGCATGTTCGCGGAAAAGCAGACCGCCAGAAGAACGCCGCCCACAACCGCCCTGGTATCGCCTCGCCAGAGCCGGAATCCAGGGTTGACTATCTTCCCAACTTCTCGTCCGGAGATGCTTGCTTCCACCTTACCCGCCTCCTTTGTTGGAGAGAGTCATCGGGGCCCATTTCGTTGCCACGCTCGCCATATATCCCCTCCCGCGCATAGATTCCGCCGCGACTTAACCCATTGCCTTAATCCTATACTCGTCCCATGGCCTGCACCATGCGCCGTTCTTCCCAAACCTGCATCCCCTGCCGGCTATATTTCTTACCCTAATGGAGGGGGCGCGATAGCGCTTAGTATAAAGACACATAGAATAGTGTCCATAGGGGGGATCGCGATCGGGGCCATGCCGGGCGCACAAAAAGACCGTCAGGACTCTCCGAGTCCTGACGTGAGATGTGTTTGCGGATCATCAGCGGTCAATCATCATTAAGGGCGCGCCGCCACTATCCAGCGTGGCTTACAGGGGGTCATCCCCCGTCTGCTTCACCAGGCTTTCGTACAGGACCTTCCCCAGGCCCATCCCTCCTGAATTCGCCAACCAAAGAGCGAACTGATCGTCGGCGATCCCCGCCTGTATGTCGGCGCCCGCGGATCCTGAAGCCAGAATGCCCGTCGGACTTGCGGTTGTCTTGAGGCCCTTCAGGATCTCCCTGAGAAAGAACGCCTCGAATTCGGCGCACACCTCCTGGAGCCTCTGCCTCTCGTTCGACCGGCCGGTTCCCGTCGGAGCGGCGGCCCCGACCGCCGGGTCGGCCGGTCGGGACATCGCCGATTGCGGCATAACAGGCACAGGCATCGTCACCCGGGTCATCACCGGCTCACCCCCTGCGTTCATCGCCTGAGGTTATTAGCCAGGCCGAGCATCTCATCGGCGCTCTGCACCGCCTTGCTGTTCAGCTCGTACGCGCGCTGGGCCACGATCAGGCTGACCATCTCTTCAACTACAGACACGTTCGATCGCTCCAGGTACCCCTGGCATATCGTGCCGAAGCCCTCGGCGGCAGGGGTTCCCTCCTGGACCTCGCCCGAGGCCTCAGTCTCACGGAACAGGTTGCCGCCGGCGGCCTCGAGCCCCCCGGCGTTGACGAACCTCACCAGCTTTATCTGGCCGATCTGCTGGGAGCTCCCGTCAGCCGCTCTCGCGGTGATGATTCCATCCGGCGAAATGGAGATGTCCCTAGCATCGTCGGGGAGTTGCAGTTCCCCGCCCCCTTCATCCTGTAACATGTAGCCGTCACCGTTCACGATTATCCCCTCGGCGTTGACGCGGAAATTGCCGTCGCGCGTGTACGACGTCGTATCCCCGGCCGAGACCGCGAAGAAGCCCTCTCCTTCGATAGCGATGTCGAGGGGATTCCCAGTGGGCTCAACTGGGCCCTGCTGGAACGCCCTCTGCCCTGTCGCGGCCGCGACCCCGTGTCCCACCTGGAGCGGGCCGACGGGCGAAGCCCCTCCCGAGCGGAGGGTCTCGTAGAAAAGGTCCTGGAAGGATACTCTGGCCCTCCTGTAACCCGTCGTGTTGACGTTGGCCAGGTTGTTGGCGATAGTATCAACGCTGAGCTGCTGTGCTTCCATGCCCGAAGCGGCCGTCCACAATGCCCTGATCACGATAATGAGCCCCCTTTTCTATGCCCGCCTCAGTCGTTCGGCGGGCTGGAGGCCTCCGCCGTAGCGGTCCGGCCTCTCTTCTGCCATCTCGGTCATCCTGCGACACTACAACCGGGCGATCTCCAGGACCGCCTTTTCCAGGGTCTGGTCCTGCGCCTGCAGTAGCTTCTGACTCGCCTCGTAAGCCCTCATCACCGATATCATGTTGACCATTTCGGAGACCGGGTTGACGTTCGACGCTTCAAGCGAGCCCGGTAGTATGGAGGGTTCCTCCAGTTCCTCGACGGGGCCGGATCCATCCGAAGCGGCGAATAGAGTAGTCGCGTATCTCGTGAGTTCCGAGGGATTGGCGAAACGCACAACGCGCAGTCTGTCCACGGCTTCACCATCCCCATACACGGTCCCATCCTTGCCTATCTCGATACGCTTCGCATCCTCGAGCAGTATTTCCCCGGATTCGCCCAGGACGGGGTCGCCGTCCGCGGTAACGAGCCTGCCTTCACTGTCGAGATTGAGATTCCCGTTTCTCGTATATCTTTCGCCTACGGCCGTGTTCACTACCAGAAAGCCCTCCCCGGCAATCGCCACATCCAGCGGGTTACCCGTGTTCCTCGGCATCCCCCTGGTCATGTCCGGGATACTCCGGGAGATCACCGCGCCCGTGCCCATGGCGCCCAGTTGTCGTTCGACGGAAGCGCCCAGGAACATGGGCTGGCGGCTCCGGTATATCAACATCTCGGGGAACGAATTGACGACGGTGACGTCCTTCTTGAATCCAGCCGCACCCGCGCTGGCGATGTTGTTGGATGTTACGTCGAGTTTGGCCTGCTCGAGAAGCATTCCTGAAGCGGAAATGTACAGCCCCCTGATCAATCTTCCACCCCCCTCCTCGCGAAGATAAAACAACCTCCCGGTTCGACGAGCCGAAAGCCGGGAGGTGACCTCCAGTAAAACAAAAACGGACTTTCGGCGGCCCGGCCGTCCTGACCCATGATGGGCTTTAGACCCGTTGGCTTTGCGTCCCCGCCTTTCGGCGGGTTTGCCCTTTCGATGCCCTTCCGCGCTATGATGTTCTGGGTAATCAGCAATATTCGACGGGTATTCCAGAATTCCTTCCCGTCAAGGGATATTTCACGTGAGCCTCTTAAGCACCGGCACGTAGTCCTCGTGCACCGCCTGGTACTCCACGAGGGCTTTGCCGGCCCCCAGGACTACGCTGGAGACCGGGTCCTCGGCGATGTGCACGGGAACGCCGGCGTGGTGGGAAATCATCCGGTCCATGCCGAACAGGAGCGAACCCCCTCCCGTGAGCACGATGCCTCTCTCCACGATATCCCCCGCCAGTTCCGGAGGTGTTCTCTCCAGGACGGACCTGACGCGGTCGACTATCTCCCTGACCGGCTCGGCCAGTGCGGCGTATGTCTCCTTCGAAGTGACCTCTATCGTCTTGGGCAGGCCGTCCATGAGGTCGCGGCCCCTGACGTCGATTGACGCCTCCCTGGCGCCGGGGAACGCGCAACCAGCCTGGATCTTTACCTCTTCGGCGGGCCGTGCGCCTATGGCGAGGTTATGCTCACGCCTTATGTACCTCACGATCGCCTCGTCGAACTTGTCGCCGGCGACCCTTATCGATTCGCTGATTACAATGCCCCCCAGGGACAGTACAGCGACTCCGGTCGTGCCGCCCCCGATGTCCACCACCATGTGCCCGGCGGGGCCGTTGATATTCAGTCCCGCTCCGAGGGCGGCGGCCAGAGGTTCTTCAATCAGCATCACCGATTTCGCCCCCGCTTCCATCGCGGCCTCTCTGACGGCTCGCTTCTCGACGGAGGTTACGCCGGATGGAATACACACCATTACTCGAGGCCTGAATAGGTTCCACTTGCCACAGACCCTTTCCAGGAAATACTTCAGCATGGCCTCCGTGACGTCGTAATCGGCTATGACTCCGTGTCTCAAGGGCCGGACGGCTGATATGGAGCCGGGCGTGCGGCCTATCATCTGGCGGGCGGCATCGCCGATGGCCAGGATCTTGCGCGATTCCTGTTCGATGGCGACTACGGATGGCTCGTTGAGCGCAATCCCCTTGTCCCTCACGTACACGAGCACGCTGGCTGTGCCAAGATCGATAGCCACGTCCTGCCCCCAGTTGAACAATCGTATTCCTCCTTCACGTGAACCAGGGCCTGTCCCTCTCCAGTTAATTGAAAGAGGGCGAGGCCCTGATATCGTTCTACGCCAGGTATTGTTTTCCCTCTGGTCACCGGCCCGCGAGAATTCTCCCTCAGGCCTGGCGATACTTCTTCCGAGTCGCTTCCCCGCCCCTGATGTGACGCTCCGCCTTGTTGAACTCGAGGACCTGTTTCACGTGGGCGGCAAGCTGTGGGTTGACTCTGGGCAAACGCTCCGTAACATCCTTGTGGACCGTACTCTTGGAAACACCGAACGCCTTGGCTGCCTCGCGTACTGTGGCTCTGGTCCGGCAGATATGGGCACTGACATCGAGAACTCTTTTCCAAATGAGGTCGTTCACTTTGGGGGCCTCCTCCCGGCAGAGGTTGAGCATTGGCGCGCAGTACATGTATATGACCCCCCTGTCAAAAGATAACTGTGGGGCGAAAATGAAGCCGCCCCCAGGCTTGGCCGTGGGCGGCCGTGCGAGCCGACCCGGTCCCGTCCTTAGCGGAGGAACTGGCCCGGATCGACATTCCCCTTCCCCGTGATGACCTCGAAGTGCAGGTGGTGCGGGTCCAGGCACTCGAACGACCCGCGTCCAATGACCGCCAGCGGCTGTGACGCCCGGACATTGTCCCCGGCCTTTACCAGGACGTCTCTTACTCCGGTATATACGGTCTTGAGGCCGGACACGTGGGATACAACAATTCGAGTCCCCAGGAGCGCGGACTCCTCAATCGATTCCACCCTCCCGTCCATTGCGGCGACTACTTCGTCTCCGTCGTTGCCGGCTATGTCGATGCCCTGATGGAATCTCCAGTCCCCCATAGTCGGCGAGTAGGTCCACCCGAACGGCCTAAGCACGCCGCCCTGGTACGGCCATTTCATCGAGACTGTCTCCTTCTTGGGCTGCGGAGCCACCACTACGGGCGGCTTGGCCGCCTTCGCCGGGGCAGCCGTGGGCTTGACGCGAGTGCTCGCGGCGGGCTGCGGCGCAACGGCAACGGGAGTATCGGATTTGTGCGTTACGGCGGGAGGCGTGGTAGCTATGGGTTTGACGGCCTCAGGCTTCCCATCGATTTCGGTCCTTAACCCCGTCCTTATCCCCCACGCAAAAGCCCCCGCGGCAACCAGCACGAGGACAACAGCCAGTGCGGTTCTCATCGTGGGTTTCACGGGGTTTCGCCTGTTCACGTCCATTGTGAATCACCCC
>JAHDPS010000142.1 GCA_018434225.1 Bacillota bacterium | reverse complement strand
GCCCCGAAGCCTGTAAAGGAGAAGGTATCCAAGCAGGATGCCGAGGCGATAAAGGTTAAGCTCGTTGAGGCTGGAGCGACTGTCGAGATCAAGTAGTTCCACCCGCGCCTCTTTCGGGGCAGTGCACCCGAAATTCGTGAAACGAGGATACTCGTCGAGAATGGGAGGGGCCCTGATGGGCCCCTCGAATCATCCTAATCCGCGAACCGCTTAACGATGAGGCAGACGTTCTGCCCTCCGAAACCAAAGGAGTTCGTAAGAGCCGCGTTGATTCTAGCCGTTCTGGCCCTGTTTGGGACGTAGTCGAGGTCGCACTCCGGATCGGGCTCTTCGTAGTTGATCGTTGGGGGGATGGTCTCGCTTACGATCCCTTGTACGCACGCGATCAGCTCGATTATGCCTGCGGCGCCCAGGAGGTGTCCCGTCATGGACTTCGTGGAGCTCACCATCAGCCTGCGCGCGTGCTCGCCGAATACTCGCTTGATGGCGATTGTCTCCACCTTATCGTTGAGGGGGGTGGAGGTGCCGTGCGCGTTGATGTAATCGATGGTTTCCGGCCGCATTCCCGCGTCCTTGAGGGCCGCCGTCATCGCGCGGACCGCCCCGTCTCCCTCGGGGGGCGGAGCCGTGATATGGTAGGCGTCAGCCGATTGCCCGTAACCCGCCACCTCCGCCAGGATCCTCGCCGCTCGCTTACGGGCGTGTTCCAGGGATTCGAGCACTACCATGCCCCCGCCCTCGCCCATGACGAATCCGTCGCGCCTCGCCTCGAACGGTCGGACCGCCCTGGTCGGCTCATCGTTCCTTGTGGACATCGCCTTCATTGAGCAGAAGCCCGCGACCGCCACAGGAGTGACGGGAGCCTCGCTCCCGCCTGCGACCATGATATCGGCGTCGCCCCGCTGGACTATCCTGAAGGCGTCCCCGACCGAATGGGCAGATGCGCAGCACGCCGTCGTCAGGGTGGCGTTGGGCCCCTTGAGTCCGAACCGCATCGCGATGTTCCCGGCCGCCATGTTTGATATCATCATGGGGATGAAGAACGGGCTGACCCTTCCGGGTCCCTTCTCGAGCAGCACCCTGAACTGCTGGTCGAACGTTTCCATGCCGCCTATGCCCGTCCCGAAGACCACGCCGGCACGGTCGGGATCGAAGCCGGAGGAGATGTTGGCGTCTTCCAGGGCCATTCCGGCCGAAACCACGCCGAATTGGGTGAACCTGTCCATACGTTTGGCTTCTTTACGGTCCATTACCGCGCCCGGGTCGAAATCCTGGACCTCCGCCGCGATACACGTATCGTAGCCACTCGAGTCAAACCTGGTTATCCGCCCGACGCCGGACCTCCCCGAAACCAGGCTGTCCCACATGGCCCTGACGCCGATGCCCACCGGGGTGACGGCGCCCATGCCCGTGATGACGACACGGGTCTCCATAAGACCAACTCCCCTACAGCCGTGTGGCCAAGTATTCCACTACGTGTTTGACGCGGCTCAACTTCTCGGCGTCCTCGTCGGGTATCTCGATGCCGAACTCCTCCTCCAGGCTCATCACTATCTCCACGATGTCCAGGGAGTCCGCTCCAAGGTCGTCGATGACCGAGGCGTCCGGCACAACCTTTTCCTCTTCCACCTCGAGTTGCGATGATATGACCTTGCGGACCTTTTCTACGATCTCTTCCCTCGATACCTTCTCTGCCATTGAGAGGCACCTCCTTGGATTTCTTCCACTTTGTTGCGCCTATGCTGTAAGTCCACCGTCCACCACGAGCACGTGGCCGGTTACGTACGATCCTGCGTCCGAGGCGAGGAACATGACCGAGCCGGCGACATCGTCCACGGTCGCGACCCTGCCCAGGGGTATGCGCGACATCAGGTCCTCTTTCGCTTTGGCCGGGATATCGCGAATCATACCGGTCTCCACCAGACCCGGAGCGACGGCGTTCACCGTGACTCCGAACGGGCCGAGTTCCCTCGCGAGCGTGCGGGTCATGCCGATAAGTCCGGCTTTCGCGGCGGAATAGTTCACCTGTCCGGGGTTACCCGCTATTCCCGCCACGGACGCCATATTGACTATACGCCCCCATCTGTTCCGCATCATAGGCCTTGCGGCCAGGCGGGCGCAGTTGAACGCGCCCGTGAGGTTGACCCTGAGGACGCTGTCCCAATCGTCAGGCTTCATGCGTGCCAGGAGCTGGTCTCTCGTGATCCCGGCGTTGTTGACGAGGATGTCGAGGCGTCCCCACCGCGCGAGGATATCCTTGAACATGGAGGAAGCCCCCTCGTATTCGGATACGTCCGCGCGCGCAATGAACGCGTCCACTCCCTTTTCCCGCACCATCCTCAGGGTTTCCTCCGCCCCGCCGGAGTCCGAGGAGTAGTTGATTGCGACGTCGGCCCCCGCTGCCGCCAGGGCCACCGAGACGGCCCTGCCGATACCACGGGACGCCCCTGTCACCAGCGCCTTTTTCCCTTCAACCCCCAACAGCCGCCGCCTCCTTCCAGGAAAGCACCGCGTCCACGGACGGGACGTCCTGAACGCTGAAGACCGAGACAGAACGGTCTATCTTTCTTATCAGGGACGTGAGTGTTTTTCCGGGACCCACTTCGACGAACGCCCTGACCCCATACGATATCATCGCTCTCACGCTCCTGTCCCACAGGACGGGGGAGTAGACCTGTTCGAGGAGAGACTGCTTGATCTCTCCCGGCGACCTTACGATAGTCGCCGACACGTTCGCGAACACCGGCAATGACGCCCGGCGTATATCCGTCCTGTCAAGATCGGCCTCGAGGCGCGCCGCAACGGGCCTCATAAGGCTACAGTGGAACGGGGCGCTCACCTTGAGCGGGATCGCGGATGCGCCCGCCGCCCTCGCGAGGGAGGCCGCCTTGTTAACCCCCCTTACCCGGCCCGACACAATCACTTGCCCCGGGCTGTTGAGGTTGGCCGGCTCCACGATCCCCTCGTCGGAGGCGCCCGCGCAGATCTCGTTGATCATATTCTCGTCGAGTCCTATGATCGCGGCCATCGCCCCTTCGCCCTCCGGGACCGCCTCCTGCATGTATGTACCCCTCGCCCTGACGAGCCTGAGCGAGTCGCCAAGTTCTATGGATCCAGCCGCGACCAGAGCGGTGTACTCGCCGAGACTAAGCCCCGCCACCACCTGGGGGGCCAGCCCCCTTGATTTGAGAATCTCGAATATGGCTACACTGCTGGCCAATATGGCGGGCTGCGCGTTCACTGTTTTCGTCAACTCGCCCTCGGGTCCTCTGAGACAAAGGTCGATCAGGTCCCGGCCGATAGCCTGTCCCGCCCCTTCGAAAACGGCGCGGGCTTCCGGGAACTTCTCGAGAATGTCGCCCATCATTCCAACCCGCTGCGCGCCCTGGCCCGGAAACACGAATGCTATCAACGCGATCCCTCGCTTTCCCGATCGATATTGGTCTACCAGCGAAAAGCGGCGGTCCCCCACGTCAGCCCACCGCCGAAAGCCACCATCACCCCCACATCGCCCCTCTTGAGACGCCCCGATTGCACTGCCTGGTCGAGGGCCACGGGTATCGATGCGGAGGACATGTTCCCACACTTGTCTATGTTCACGGCTACTCTGTCCAGGGGGATCCCCAGCCTCGCCGCCGCGGCCTCGATGATTCGGGTATTAGCCTGATGTGGGATTAGGAGATTCACATCGTCGCGGGTCATACCGCACCTATCGAGACACTCTATCACCGAGTTCGCCATCGCTCTCACCGCGAACTTGAAGACCTGGTTGCCGTTCATCTTGATCGTGTGCAACCTCTTATCCACCGTCTCGTGAGTGGCGGGCATCAGCGAACCGCCCGCGGGCTGCATGAGCGCGTCCCATCCCTTTCCGTCCGCGCCGAGGCAGGATCCGAGTATCCCCTCCCCGGGCTCCAGCACGACGGCGCCGGCGCCATCTCCGAACAGGACGCATGTCCCCCTGTCAGTCCAATCGGTTATCCTCGACAGCGTATCCGCGCCTATCACGATCGCATTGCGATAGAGACCGGAGGAGATCATTGAAGCCGCCGTCATCAAGCCGTAAACGAATCCGGAACAGGCAGCCCCAACGTCGAAGGCGGCCGCCCCGGTCGCCTGGAGATTCCGCTGCACGAGACACGCGGTGGACGGGAACATCATGTCGGGGGTCACGGTGCCCACCACTATGAGTTCGACGTCTCCGGCGGATATGCCGGCGCGCTCCATTGCGCGTTGCGCCGCGATGGTCGCCAGATCGGAGGTCGCGACGCCGTCGGGCGCGATTCTCCTTTCTCGAATGCCGGTGCGCTCGAGGATCCACTCGCTAGTGGTGTCCACCATCTTCTCAAGATCGGGATTGGATAACACGCGTTCCGGAAGGTACGATCCTACTCCGGACAGCCTGACGTTCAATCTCTTGGTCGCCTCCTATTTGTGACCTCCAATTAGGATGCAACTATTAGTAGTTGCTACTAACATGTATCATAAGCTCAGGGATTGCCAAAATCAAGCGGATTCGCTCCTTGGAATCGCGATCGTTCGATAGTAGAATGGGACTAGTGTTTCAAGGGGGTGTCATCGTTGCTCACGATCGAGCAGATCAAATCCATCATACCCCATAGAGAGCCGTTCCTGCTCCTGGACAGGGTCATCGAGCTGGAGCCCGGCCGGAGAGCGGTGGCGGAGAAGGACATCCTGGCCGAAGACGAAGTCTTCATGGGGCATTTCCCCGGGTGTCCCGTAATGCCCGGCGTGCTGATCATCGAGGCCCTGGCGCAGTGCGGGGCTGTTGCGGTGTTGGCCTGCGACGATTACCGGGGGAAGATCCCCCTTTTCGCCGGAATCGAATCCGCCAGATTCAGGACGATCGTGCGCCCCGGCGACACGCTCCGCCTGGAGACGGATCTGCTCGCCGTGCGTTCGGGGTTCGGCAAGGGAAGGGGCTCTGCCAAGGTAGGTGGCGAGACGGTCGCGGAGGCGAACCTTTTGTTCAAAGTGGTCGATGCAACCCTGATGGGACGATGAATTGATCCGACCTCATATTGACAAGCTTGGATACGCGTGATAACATGATGTATTGCCATCGTTTGTGATTCTGTTATCGGCAGTGGTGTTCTATCTGGCACAGGTGGGGATCGGAGATTACTCACCGCAGCAGGTTAACCCAAAGGTGAAGTGACTGCCGGATTGTTGCCGGACATTTTGCCTTTGGTTATTTTGGTTTTGTGGGGAGTGAACCGTGGATGGCCCGTGCGACGATGGTTGGGCGGCGTGAAAGACTGAGCTTCTCTGAGATCGAAGAGGTTCTGGAGGTGCCCAATCTTATTGAAATCCAACAAAACTCCTACCAGTGGTTCTTGAAAGAAGGGCTCCGCGAGATATTCAAGGATATCTCGCCCATTCAGGATTTCACAGGCAACCTCATCCTGGAATTCACAGACTACAGCCTGGGGGATCCGAAGTACTCGGTCGAGGAATGCAAGGAACGGGATGTTACGTTCGCCGCACCGTTGAGGGTAAAGGTGCGACTCATCAACAAAGAGACGGGCGAGGTCAAGGAGCAGGAGGTCTTCATGGGGGACTTCCCCCTGATGACTGACAAGGGAACGTTCATCATAAACGGCGCCGAACGGGTTATCGTCAGTCAGCTCGTACGATCGTCGGGCGTATACTTTAATGAGCAGGTTGACCTAACCGGAAAGAAGCTTTACTTCGCCACGGTCATTCCGAATAGGGGCGCCTGGCTGGAGTTCGAGAGCGATGCCTCCGATGTCCTGTACGTTCGCATCGATAGGACGAGGAAGGTGCCGGCGACAGTCCTCTTGAGGGCGATAGGATTCGGGACCGACGGCTCCATTTTGGACCTCCTCGGAGAGAGCGCCCAGATCAGGAGCACGCTGGACAGGGACCCGACCGATTCCGAGGAAGAGGCGCTGGTCGCGGCCCTGCAGGGT
>JAHDPS010000371.1 GCA_018434225.1 Bacillota bacterium | reverse complement strand
AGGGGGATCGATCTCGTTCGTGTGGGCGCTCGCCAGGTTACCCGGGGTCGATCCTGTGATCCCTGCGCTGGCGGTTTCCGTGTCGTGCCTGGCGCTGGCTGGAAGGGCTTCCAGGGCGGGAACATCTTCCCGGGGGTAGCGTCGAAATATATCGATGCGCCACACGATTCCACACCCCGAGGAGGACCCGTATGAACGAGAGCCGGAGCCACGCTCGACGAACACTCGTACGGCGAACATCCGTACAGCGGATATCCCTGAAGCGAATAGCACTTCAGAGGATCCCATTCCCGCGAATCCCCACACGACTAGGCCCCCGGATCGGTGCCTTGCTGGTCGTGGTGTCGATCGCCTTCGCCGTGATGGGGTGGCCCTTTTCCATCCGGGCGGAGGCCGCTGCGCGATCCCGGAGCGCCGGTTTCTGGTTCGCCTTCGTGACGGATTCGCACCTGGGTTCATCGCAGGGGAACAGATGGGCCTCCGCCGTCGTAGAGGACATTCGCTCCTATGGATTGGCATCCGGCGAACAGGCGGCCTTCATCGTGCACGGCGGCGACATGACCGAATTCGGCTCGCGCGAACAATACGCTCTCTACCAGGAATCGCTCGGCAAGGCCGGGATTCCGTTGCGAGGAGTCCCGGGCAACCATGAGAGCAAATGGGCGGACGCGGGCAAGAGCGGCTTCACCTATGCCCTGGGCCCGGCGTTCGGATCATTCGATTGTGGTGGCGTGCATTTCGTGCTACTGGACTCATCCGTGAGCGGCGAAACCCACGGTCATCTGGAAGAATACATGCTCGACTGGATGAAACAGGACATCGCGCGGATCGGCGGGAGGCCCGTCATGATATTCGCGCATCACCCGATAGGATATGAACCCAATCGCTTCATCGATAACGACGACGACTTCCTCGACGCGGTTGGGTCGCACGGCATAGCCGCTGTCTTCACCGGACACGGCCATACAACGCTCCGGTGGACGATGAACGGCATCCCGTTCTACATGGGGCCGGCGGCGATGGATGGCAAGTACACGATCGTGAAGGTCGAGGACGGCGCCGTGACGATCCTCGAGAAGGCCGTGGGTTCGGAACCCACCCTGGTTGCATTCACCCTTCTGCGCGGCAGCGGCGAGTCCGTCGATCGACCGGCGTTGAAGGCGGGTGCCAGGGTGGTACCGGGACCCGGGAACGCCTCGGTCGAGATCGAGGCGACGTTGCGCGGGTTTTCGCCCGCGTCCCCTCTGAAGTACAGGATCGACCTCGGCCCGTGGATGGACCTTGAGGCCCGATCGAATGGCGACCCCCTCATTTACGCGGGCACACACGATGCGTCGTTGCTTCCGGACGGCGCGCATACCCTGAGGGTGAGGGCCGAATGCCCGGGCGGGGGGATCTGGACCGCGAGGACGGAGTTCACGCTGGATCGCTCGGGCGGCGGGAAGCGCATCCTGTGGATGTATCAAGGGCGCGGCGGGGTCCAGGGGACTCCCGCGCTGACCGACGACTTTGTCATCGTGGGTTCCAACGACGGCTATCTCACGGCCATAGGCAGGTCCGACGGGAAGGTGAAGTGGCGATCCCCCGCCGCCGGCCAGGTCATCGGCAGGCCGGTGGTGAACGACGGGCGCGTCTACTTCGGGGCGGCCTCAGGGCAGGTGTATTGCCTGGACGCCGCCACCGGGTCCAAGAAGTGGAACTATCCTGCGGAATCGTCCGTAGTCGGTGGGGTGACCGTGTCGAACGGCCGGGTCTTCGCTGGGACTGCCCTGGGCTGGGTGCATTGCGTGAACGCCGCCTCGGGCGAGCCCGTGTGGAAGCGGCAGGTCGGTGGTCCCATTCGCTCGACCCCGGCGCTTTCGGATGGGAGTCTCTTCATCGGGGCGTGGGACGGCAAGGTGTACCGCCTCTCTCAGCGGGACGGCGGGATCGAGTGGGGGACGTCGATAGACTCGTCGCCGTACTATGCCGCCGCCACGGGCAGGCCCCTCGTCCGGGACGGGAGGGTGTACGTGACGTCGGCGCCGAACCCAAGGAACGGCAACTTCGGTGTGAGGGCCCTGGACGCCGCTTCCGGTTCCGTGCTATGGAAATCGACGGTGGCGGCTGGATACTCGGACCCCTTTGTCAGCGAAGGTCTTCTGGGAGTGACAACCGGACAAGGCAATGTGTGCCTGCTGGATCCGGCGACCGGGGAGACAAAAAGGACCGTGAACGGCGGCGGACCGTGCCTTGACTCGTGCGCCGTGCCGGGACCGGACGGGACGTTCGTCCTGGGTACCATAACCGGACAGATCAGGGTCCTGGGGTCCCCGCTGGACCCCCAGGCGGACCGCCTCGTCCAGTCGGTTCAGTTCGGCGATGGTTTCATATTCGCCGGGATCGCGGTATCCGGTGACGAGGCGTACGTCTCCACGATGGGCGGCGAGGTGTATGCCGTGAATCTGGCCAGGTAGCCCCCTTGATTTTTGCGCGTTTGCCCCTGCCGAGCGCGATGCGGTAGAATATACATTGTAAATGTGCTTGGAGGGGGGAACGCTCGTGGCGGCATTCTCGCCGGAGGGGGACATCGTTCAGCTCTCGTGGGATGACGTGATGGAGATATGCAGGGACCTTGCGATGGCCATTCACAAAGATTTCGATCCTGACATAATCATTGGTGTCGCCAGGGGCGGACTTATTCCCGCAGCCGTGATCGCGTCCATTCTCCGTAAGGACCTGTTTCCCGTGGCGCTCTCGAGGCGGATGAAGGGCGTCATAGTCCGCGAAAAGCCGCAAGTGCTCGTCCCCGTCAGCGACGAGGTGGACGGCAAGCGGGTTTTGATCGTGGATGAGCGGAGCGAGAGCGGTGAGACACTCAGGCTGACCGCGAGAGAGGCGCAGAAGAAGGGCGCGAAGAAGGTCAAGACCGCCACGCTGTTCTCGCGGCTGGGCGAATGGAGGCCGAGTTTCTGCGGCTTCGAAACGGACGCGGTGGTGATCAAGCCTTGGGACTACGAGTTGATCGTTCAGGGCAAGTTCGTGCTCAACCCCGATTACGAACAGGAGTTGTTCACGAGGGGCTGAGATAAATGGATCCCAGGGGTTTAGTCGCAATCTGGTTGGCTAAGATAGCGACCCTGTTGAGCAGGGCGACGGGTAAAGGGGGATCCACCTTTCCCGGGCGCGTCGCCCTTGCCGTCGATCCGTGGGTGTTGCGCAAGATGGGGTCCCAGGCCGCTGGGGGCGGCGTGCTGGTCACGGGCACCAACGGCAAGACCACGACATCCAGGATGATCAGCGCCATATGCGCACAGGCGGGGCTCAGGGTGGTCGGAAATAGGACGGGCGCGAACCTGATATACGGCGTTGTCTCCGCCTTCGTTCAGTCCTGTGACATTACGGGCAGGTTGAGGGCGGACGTAGGGATCATCGAGGTTGACGAGGCCACTATGCCCGCCGCGGCCGCGCAACTGCGTCCGAGGGGCGTGGTCGTCACCAACTTCTTTAGAGATCAGCTCGATCGTTTCGGGGAGCTTGCGACGACGGTCCTGTTCGTCAAGAGGGGGCTGAATCTCATCCCCGAGGACAGCGGCGCATTCGTGGCCCTGAATTCGGACGACCCGCTGGTCGCGAGCCTCGGCAGGGGGCGCAGGGGGGTAGTGTACTACGGCGTCGAAGACCGAGGCGTGTTCTCGGGGGACCTCATCCAATCCGCGGACATCGTTAATTGCCTCGAATGCGGATCTCCGTATCAATACGACGGCGTATTCTACGCGCACCTCGGCATCTACAAGTGCCCCTCGTGCGGCGCTTCCAGGGTGCCGCCCGGCGTGGCGTTGACCGAATACCTTCCTTCCGAGGCGGGCTCTCGTCTGACCATTCATACTCCCCTCGGCGCCATTGTCGTTGATCTCAAGGTCCCGGGCATATATAACGGATACAACGCCCTCGCCGCCACTGCCTGTTGCCTCGCCATGGGGCTGTCTCCCGAGCGGATACGCAGGGGGCTCGAGACGTACTCCGGCTCGTTCGGAAGGATGGAAACGATAGACATGGGCGGGAAGAGGGTTCTCATGGCCCTCGTGAAGAATCCCGCGGGATTCAACGAGGTGCTTCGGACAGTCGCCGAAGCGCCGGGACGCAAACACCTGGTCATCTGCATCAACGACAATTACGCCGACGGCACGGACATATCGTGGTTGTGGGACGTGGACTTCGAGCGACTCGCCGGCTCCCGCGGCGCTCAATCCATCCTCGTTTCGGGGATACGCGCGGAGGATATGGCGGTCAGACTGAAATACGCCGGGGTCGACCCCGCGATTCTCACCATAGAAGGCGACCTGGGGAGGGCTCTCCGCAGCGGGCTGTCCGAAACCCCCGATGGGGCGACGCTGTACGTTCTTCCTACCTACACCGCCATGCTGGAGATGCGCAAGATAATACACGATATGGGGCACGCGAAGATGTTCTGGGAGGATTAGGCGATGTCTCCAACCCGGAAGAACCTGGTCATTTGCCACCTGTATCCCGAACTCATGAACATGTACGGAGACCGCGGGAACGTGATCGCGCTGGCGCGCAGGATCGCCTGGCACGGGATGGAATGCCGCGTGGAGGGCGCCTCCATCGGCGCCGTGGATATGGCCGGCTTCGACATCGTGTTCCTGGGCGGGGGGCAGGATCGAGAGCAGAAGCAGATCTGCGTCGATCTCAAGGATGCAAAGGGCGGCCGGCTGAGAGACGCTGTCGAGGCGGGGGTGCCTTTCCTGGCGATATGCGGCGGCTATCAGTTGCTGGGCAAGCATTATCGTACGGCCTCGGGCCAGGTCATGGATGGTGTGGGCATCCTCGACTGCTGGACCGACGCGGGCGAAACGAGGCTCATCGGGAATGTCGTGCTGGAAAGCCGTATCTCCGGAAGCCCGCGAACGGTGGTGGGGTTCGAGAATCACTCGGGCAAGACGTTCCTGGGTGAAATGGCCGAGCCCTTCGGGCGCGTGCTGAACGGTTTCGGCAACAACGGAGAGGACCGGCTGGAGGGCGCCGTATACAAGAACACCATAGGTACATATCTCCACGGCAGTCTACTGCCCAAGAACCCGTGGTTGGCGGACTGGCTGATAGACAGGGCCCTACAACGGAAGTACGGGGAACAATTGTCGTCCAGGCTGGACGATAGTATAGAAAATATGGCGCACGAGGCGGCCATCAAGAGGGTGTCGAGAAGGACGGTGTGAACCTTGATCATCGTCGAGGCTTTCTTGCTCTCGCTCGCGATCGGCCTTCTTAGGGGAGGTTCTCTGTCGAACCTCGCCCGCGTGGACTTCCGCGGTCTGTGGTTGGCGTACGCCCCGCTCGTCGTCCAACTGGGGCTGTTCCTGTTCGAGCCCGTGAGGTATTACCTCAGAGACCTCGTCCCCTACCTCCACTCGCTCACCTATCTGTTCGTGTTCGCGTTCGTCTTTGTTAACTCGCGCGTCCCCGGGACGAAACTCATGGGCCTCGGTGCGGTCTGCAACACCCTGGCGATAACCCTCAACGGCGGATACATGCCCGCGTCTTCGACCGCACTGGCGGGGGCGGGTATGTTGCCTGTGCTCAGGGCGCTCGCCGCAGGGCCCTGCAACAACACAGTGTTGATCGTGAGCGGCCGCACGATGGTCTGGTTTCTCGGCGACGTGTTCT
>JAHDPS010000168.1 GCA_018434225.1 Bacillota bacterium | reverse complement strand
GAATGCGAACCTGCCCTCCGCGGGATCTCCGGTAGGCGAAACCCTTTGCCTCTCTGAAGGAGCGACATCACACTCAACGCCAGTATCTTCGGGGATCCCGTCCAACGCCCCGGGCGAAATCCCCGCGGTCGTGAGGTGACCGAGCAGCCTGGCGGTGCTGCCGTGAGAGAGCGCCTCCACGGCGCGAGATATACCCTGGAGAGCGGCCCCGCACTGATCCTCGTCGATGATCAGCGGCGGCTCGATCCTGATCACGTCCGAGCCGTTCAGCGTCGGTGCCACCCTCAAACCCTCCACGTTCAGGAGATAACTGGAGATCAGGGGGGTGAGGAGCTCCTGCTCAGCAAGAACCCCGAGCATGCTATCGCGGAATGTGTCCCTGCCTATCCCGAACTGAATACCCAGCATCAGGCCCCGCCCGCGAACTGAGCCGAGCACGTGCGGGAACCTCGCGCGCAGCGCCTCAAGTCCTTCCTTCAATATCTTCCCATTACGCGTGACGCTGTTGAGAAGCCCGCACCGGTCCCTAGTCAGGATCTCCAGCGAGGCTATCCCAACCCTGCAAGCCAGGGTGTTACCGGCGAACGTGGACGAATGCTTGGTGGCGAATTCCTCGGTATAGGCAGGTTCCGATACAAGCACGGCGCCTATGGGCACGATCCCGCCGCCCAGGGCCTTGGCCAACACCATGACATCGGGCGACACGTTCTCTTCCTCGCACGCAAACAGGCGCCCGGTGCGTCCCATGCCCGTTTGAATCTCGTCGAGGATGAGGAGAACGCCATGGCGGGAGCACAGGTCGCGCATCACCCTTATGTATCCGGCGGGCGGCGCCACTATGCCGCCTTCCCCCTGGATCGGTTCCAATATGAACGCGGCGTATTCCGAACCCCGCCGCAAGAACGTTTCTTCCACCGCTCCCGCGTCCCCATAGGGCACGAAATCGAACCCCTCCACCGGCGCGCCGAACACACTCTGGTAGAACGGCTTCCCTGTCGCGGAGAGCGCGCCAAGGGTCTTCCCGTGAAAACTGTTCCGCGTGGAGAGAATGCGTCGCCTGCCGGTGGCTGCGCGGCACATCTTGATGGCCGCCTCAACAGCCTCGGCCCCACTGTTGGTGAATGTGACGTATCGGAGGCCCGCCGGAGCGATCGAGATCAATCTCTCGGCAAGTTCTCCGGCCGCCTGCAGGTATGAGGGTTGCACGAAGCTCGGCTCGCCGGAGCGTCGCACTGATAAGATGGCCTCCCATATCTCGGGAGGGTTGAAGCCGAAAGGCAGAGCCCCATAAGAAGCAATAAGGTCCAGATACCGGCGTCCCGACGAATCGTAAAGATAGCATCCTTCACCGCGTACAAAACGCTTATCCATGTCGATCTTCGAGAGAGTGTCCGCGAGGTACGGATTCACGAAATCAGCAAACGGATGCATGTAAGCCTCCTAACACTACTTGGATTGGGTGGACCCGGACGCCTGAAGGTCGACTACCCTTGGGACGAAACCGATCTTGTCGAGCAGTCCGAGGTAGTCCGAGGGGGTCATATCCCCGGCGGGCTTCCCCGCCAGTGCTACGAGTAGCCCTTCCATGACATTCGTGCCGAATGAACGCCCCTGAATTTCAGGAGTCGTGGTGATCAATCTCGAAACGCCCCTCGACCGCAGGTCTTCGATGTCGCCGGCCGTCACGGTGTTAGTCAGAATGACCTTGCCTTCCATCCGGGCCGGCATGTTGCGTTTGATGAAGTGATAGTCGCCCGCAATTACGTCGGCCCAATCGTAGTACCTCGCGTGCTTGGGCTCTATCCGCTCCTGCTTTTTACCCGTGGGGTATACCATCTCGAAGGGGAGTTGCACGACTATGGGCGCCAGCAGGCGCGCCGTTATGTCCAGGGCCCGAAGTGACCGGATCGGTATCGGTATGCCGAGGGCGAATATCAGGTCCCCGAAGATGACGTCGGCCCCAGCCGCACACAGCGCCTCGGCCATTCCGAACCGGTCCACCCCCGCCACGAGAAGCACCTTGCGCCCCTTGAGCCTCAACACATCGTACTCTACCAGGTACTGCACCACCCTGCGCTCCAGAGTGTTCTTGAGGCCGGAGCCGTCCACGATGGGTGTTTTAGTGGCCGCGCGGGCAATGCTCCTGGCTTCGCGGAACATGTATCTCCTGCCCCCGCAGCTTATGTAAAGATCAATCCCCCCCATGCCGAACGCCGCGACCTTGCCATCCAGATCCCTTATCATCTGGATTGCCTTTGCCCTATCCCCGTCCGTCCCAATCCTCTCGATCATGAACTCCTGGCCGAGAACTGTTATCGCCGCCGAATGGTTCCTCTTGGAAGATCCGAGACTGACGCTAATGACCCTCTTCACCATCTTCATCCCTCGCAAACCCCGATTTCGTTCCGGACCCTGCTTTCAGTAGACGTCTTAGTTCAATCTGACTTTGATCCCGGTCAAACCCTGATCTCCCTGATAAGGGCCCTTACCTTCTCCGGGTCCACGTACTTGTCTTCTTTGATTGGAGAGGTGCCGATCTCTATGCCGAGCACTTTGGGCCCGAGAATCGCCTCCGCGAGCCGGATACGCATGTCCGAGCCAATGAATATTACGGCATCGCAGTCCTTAGCGGCGGTAATGAGTCCCATGATGTCCCCGATCAGCACCTCGCCGCTCCTACCCTTGACCCACTGCCACCTCTCCACATCGTTCATCAGTAATACAGTATCCAGGCCCTCCGAGGCGGCGATCGCCCCGATCTCATCCTTGTTTTTCAAGGGAAAACCGATAAGCGCGATTCGACCGCCCCTCCTTATCTCCCCCATAGTCTCGACCTTTGAGACGAATGCCCTGTCTATCCCGAGTTGATCGGCGACTTCCTGTTGCGGCAGCCCGGTTGCCCTCAAGTCCAGAATCTTATCCACGGCCCTGCGGATTTTGTCTCTATCAACCACCTTTTCGCCGATACGCACCAGGTCCACAGCGAACCCCCCAAGTCGAGCATACTGGCTGAGCACAATACTGTGCTCAGCCATATACTACCTCCTTTCCATCTAAAACACAAGGGCAGGCTCGAGTGAGCCTGCTCCTGTATGTAGTGAATGGCGCCGGGTCGCTCCCGGCGCCATTCAGGCTATTCTTCTCTGTGCCTGCATTCCGGCGGCTGGGCCTCGATTGCGCAGATATTATCAACCGGTATTGCGACTGCGGTCGCGACCTCTTTGTTGCTCCTTCCCATAGACACAGGGAATACACATATCAGGTCGCACGGGTTGCTCTTCAGGATAGCCACGCTGTCGATGAAGTCAATATCCGCCACATCCGTCGCCTTGAAACAGCATTCACCACACTGGAACAATACTGAGAAACAAACCCCGGGGCATATCCCATGAAACCGATCCACGGCCAATGAGAGCGGGCTGACCTTATCGGTCATCTTCCTACCTCCTTTTCGCCAGATGCGTCCGGGCCCCGAGCGGGGCATAGCGCCTAATCACATATATGAGGGGGAATAGCGTTACGTTCCACCCGCTGGATAAGAGAGGGGACTTCAACGGAAAGACCGGGGAAACGCACACTTGCCGCACCGTTGACATAAGGTATTGCGACATGGATTCGAAAGGGGGACTTTCGCGTGAGCCGCTACGGATATGGTCATTGGGGATACGGTCCTGGTATGGGTGTGGGGCCGCGTTACGGTTATTGTCCGAGGATGGGCGGGTACTGCCCAAGGCTTGCATACGGGCCCTGCCCCTTCATGGGAGCGGGCCCCGGCATAGGCTACGGTCCGGGCATGGGGTATGGCCCCGGAATGTATGGACCCTGCCCCGGCGCCGCCCCCGACTGTGGAGCCGGCCCCGGCTATAGTCCGGGCCCCGGTTGTAGTGGCGATTGTTCTTGAACAGGGCGAACGATTACGCTATTCCAAATTACCCTATTACAGATCCCAATCTGTTATAAGATTGGTTTATCCCGCGTCTTTTACCGCGGCCGGTCACGCGGGTTCGACCCGCAGTTTGCCAAGAGTTTTGCCAAGAGTAATGATGTAGAGCCCCTGAGCGCGCTAGTACATGGTGCTCGGGGCGCTCTTTAATTAGCCGGGAGAGTCTCGTGACCATTGGGGGCGGGCAATCGTAACGATGTTGCCGCTTCTATTTCTGTTGCATGTACAAGGTATTGGGGAAAAAGCCAAGGTTCCGGTAAAACGCTATCGTGGATTCATTCTCTTGAGATACTGTCACTCCAATCACTTGGCAATTATGTTCCTTCATCCAATCTATATGCTTGATTACAAGTTGCTTCCCAATTCCATTGCCTCTCTCAGCCCGAACAACATGGATTGACTGCAGTTCTCCCTTTCCATCTGTTATCGTCGATATACAATATCCGACATACCCATCATTGCTTTTTGCCACGGTAATCTTTATTGCTTCCTCGCTGAATACGCTAAACGCTTTGATCCTCTCTTCGAAATTCATACAGCGGTATAGGTCCTTAAAATGTTCTGAGGTATTCTCGTGATATAGCCTGTTCTTTTCCCAAAGATCCTTAATGACTTCAACCTCGCCATAAGAAATATCAAACATTTCAATCATAAGCACATACCTCTTCTCGAGGGTTCTTCATTTGCAGGGCATTTCATCGCCTGATAATTTCGTTATTTCTCCCGTCCTCCCTCTAGAACCTTCTTACTTCGGCTCCCGAATACCCTCAATGAGGTGCCCGCTCGAATGCTCGCTAAGGGTCGCGCGCCCTGCCGGGCGCCCCACAATCGAAAGAGCCGCAATCGCTTGCGGCTCTAGTCTTTCGCTGGTCGGGCTGCCGAGACTTGAACTCGGGACCTCCTGAACCCCATTCAGGCGCGCTAGCCAAACTGCGCTACAGCCCGGTTTTTCCTCCAAATGAGCAAACTCATTTTAGCATGGTGCTGCATCATTGTCAAAGAACCATCGGGCACTGCAAGGCTCCGACACGTGTGTGATCCGACATAGATAGCATTCACTCCTGTACGGGCGTCGCCGTGTGAGTCGTCATCAAGTGCATCATCTGCCGCCTCCCGGCCGATCCGTGCGCTACAACACGCTTCGGGCTCGGTGCCCGCCGGCGGTTGTGAAGCACAGGCCGCAGATTGCCGTCAGATTCCTATCCATCCGGCTCACTGTTGCTCTATGGCAACTATAATCTCGGATGTGGCCCCTCGCGCGACTTGAAGCGACATTTAGCGGCAAAAATGGCTTTATTTGCCTCCCAGCATCTATTGACACAGAGGGAAGAGTTGCTATCATTAGATATACCAAACACATGTTCGGGATGATGATAATAATGGGCTATACCAGCCCTGTTGTTTTCGTCGAGATTGTGGGGCTTTACACCGGCTGCGAAAATTCCGGCTTGGATAACCGCTTGGGTAGCCCTCTCGCGGTAATTAAGGGCGGTGTGTGTGTCGATGCTTCGCCCGCGGCATACCGCTACGGTGTTAGGCTTGATATGACCAGGCGCCAAGCGGCATTGATCTGCCCATCTCTAGTATTCGCAGGGTATTGTGAGGGCAAGTACGCAGCCCCGTCAAGGCGCTTCCTCGAAACCCTATACAAACACTCGCCGTTGATAGAACCCATTGGATATCATCAGGCTTTCATGGGTTTGAGTGATGACGACAACGCCGATTCCATTTTACGCGAGATTATGGCCGAACTATCGGACCTCGCGTTTATCGTCCTGGTGGGCATAGGCCGGTCCAAACTCGTGGCGCGCGCCGCAGCGATGATAGTAGCAACCACGACCAAAGCGATCACTTCTACAGCATCTACGGTAGCAGATGGGGCTTCCCCAGCAGCTGCCGCCATAGCGACTACGGTGACTACGGCCCCAGCGGACACGGCAAACGGGGTTGAACTGCGTCTTATCCACGTCAAGGCAGAAAACGAGTTCCTCGAACAATTGCCCGTTTCATTGCTGTGGAAAACGCCCGAAGCGGTCCGGCGTAAACTCGAGGCCCTGGGTATACGGACGGTGGGGCACCTGCGCAGGATCCCTCAAGTGGAAATAGTTAAGCAGTTCGGACGGGCCGGTTATGAACTCTCCCGGTTGGCCGAGGGAATGGATGACGATCCCATCAACCCGGCTTATCCGCCCCCCGAGATCACGGTTCGCGCCACATTCGACGGCGGCGCCGGTTCAACGGACATCGTCGAGAAACGGTTGGAAACGCTTTGCGCTCAAATCAGTGAGGAACTTCGAGAAATGGGATGCGCGGCGGGCGGACTACGCCTTGAAGTAATGCTGGCAAACGGCCAAAAGATAGACGCTTCGCGCGTTTTCCCCCACCGGAAGTGTTCGGCCGGCGCCATGAAAACAGGGGCATGGGCCTGTTTCGCTAAAATGGCCATCCACTCCCCCATTGAACGGATAACAGTAACCGCAGGCGACTTGGGTAAAATGCAAAATATGCAGGCCCACCTCCCTTTTGCTCTCCCTTTTGGCATCGGCGAATCGGTCAATCGCGGTAAAACTGCTACAGGCCCCGGCTCCGAGGGCCGGCCGCCGAACCGGCCGGTCGCGCTCCCCCTGGAACAGGCGATATCCGCCCTGAGTCGCAGATATGAAAAAGACATCATCTTCAGGGGCGGCGACCTCAAACCCTCGAGGCGGGAAGAAGTGCTTTCCATCTGGGATCCCGTACGGCTCAGGGGGGTGGTATACAGATGAGCAAGGTAGTCAACCAGCCGGTGCTGGTACTGGCGGATAAACACATGAGGCCCTCGCGTTTTTTCTGGTTCAACCGGTGGTTCTACGTATCCGGGTTAATGGATATCTGGAACGAGGCGGGAAAGTGGTGGGATGGAGAGCCCGAGAAAACTGTTTACAGGGTGCTGTGTAATAAAGATACTATGTTCGAGATCGAATTCCGCAGATCAGAAAGGCAATGGGTGCTGTACAAAGTGTACGATTGAAGGGGGCCGGCATCATGAAGTTCGCCCACCTTCACGCGCACTCCCCGTTCTCTTTTCTCGACGGGGCCAGTTCGATCGAATCGCTCGTGGACCGGGCAGTAGAACTCGGCATGGAAACCCTGGCTATAACAGATCACGATAACGTCAGCGCGGCGGTAAGATTCCGTAAAGCCGCCCTGAACCGTGGATTGAAGCCCATACAGGGCGTGGAAG
>JAHDPS010000319.1 GCA_018434225.1 Bacillota bacterium | reverse complement strand
ATTGGATCCCGCCACATACGCCCCGATATTAATGAGATCCTCGGCCTCCCTGTAGGTGGCCAGGACGCCACGCGCTCTAAGAGCGCACGCGAGGTGGTCCTCCCGCGCCACGTCCGTCATCACCCTGCTCACGCTCTGCAATACATCTATAGCCGGGAAATGCCCCTGAGAAGCGAGATCCCTGGACAAGACGATGTGGCCGTCAAGGATGCCCCTCACCGCGTCGGCGATCGGCTCATTCATGTCGTCCCCGTCGACCAACACCGTGTAAAACCCTGTGATACTGCCCGTCACCGAGGTCCCGGACCTCTCCAGGAGTTTGGGCAACAGCGCGAATACGGAGGGAGTGTATCCCCTGGTGGCGGGCGGTTCCCCTATCGCAAGCCCGACTTCGCGTTGGGCCATGGCGAACCTCGTCACGGAATCCATCATCAGCACTACGTCCTTCCCCTGGTTACGAAAGAACTCCGCGATCGCCGTCGCCACGAACGCCGCCTTTATTCGCACGAGCGCCGGCTGGTCGGAGGTGGCGGTAACAACCACGGCCCTCCTCAGTCCCTCTTCGCCCAGGTCTTTCTCCACGAAGTCCCGCACCTCGCGGCCGCGCTCGCCCACGAGGCCGATCACACTCACATCGGCCGACGTATTCCTGGCGATCATGCCCAGGAGGGTGCTCTTGCCTACCCCCGATCCCGAGAATATCCCCAGCCTCTGACCCTTACCGCATGTCAGCATGCTGTCTATCGCCCTGATCCCCACTCCCAGCGCGCTGCTTATGCGCTGCCTCGCCATCGGGTCCGGCGGAGAGTTGTGGGCTGGATACACGGCCTCGGCCTCGATGGGCGCTTTACCGTCCATCGGTTTTCCGAGGCCGTTGAGAACGCGCCCGAGCAGGTTTGTCCCGACCGGAACCGCGAAAGGGCGACCGGTTGAGACGACCGGCGATCCAGGTCCAATGCCATCCATCTCACCGAGGGGCATCAGCAAGACGTCGCCGCCCCTGAACCCCACAACCTCGGCCGGAATGGGTGGGCCTGACTTCGGAATGATCCGGCAGACGTCCCCCATCTTCGACATCGGACCCTCCGATTCGATCGTGAGTCCGACCACCCGCCTGACCATTCCCCTGTAAGTTAGGGGGCATATCTCATTGATCTCTTTCAAGAGCCACTCCGTTGCAATCACGCTCTCCAATGACCTCCGATATTCGCTCACTGATGGCCTCTATCTGAGAATCGATTCGGGCGTCCACCGTGCCCTTGTCGGTGCGGATAGTACAGCCACCGGGGTCAACCGACGGATCGTCGCGAACACTGATGTCTCCCAGCCCTCCGAACTCCTTCCTCAGCCGGGTCCGGACGTTCTCGACCACAGTCACTTCCAGAGGGTTGGTCGTTACAGTCACGGCATCTCCGGGGTTCACGCTCTTCAAGGCCTCTCGGACATTCGCCAGGACCACCTCCGGATCGGCCGAGACTTCGCGCTTGATCACCTTGCGCGCGACCGCGACCGCTATCTCCAGGATCTGAGGCCCTGCTCCAGCGATAACCCGTGAGGCCTCCGCGCGCGCCTCCTCGAGAATCCGAATAGCCTCCGCCCTTATACCCTTCGTCTCCGACTCGGCCTCCGCGATTCCCTCGGCGTATCCGTCCTTGCGGCCGGCCCTGAAACCGTCCGCCCTCGCCTTCTCGGCCGTTGCACGCGCCGACGCCTCCGCCCGCTCAACAATCAGGGCCGCCTTCTCCTCGGCCTCTCTGACCATCCTCTCGGCGGCGAGCGCTCTCTTCTCCAGATCCTCCTGCGGAACCCCCGCGGCGCCCGATTCCTTGTAGATTATCGGCACAATGACGGGGAGCCGGATGGCCTCGGGCTTGAACTCCACGTTGCGGGACTTGATGACTTTAGACAACGACCTCATCCCTTCCGCCGCGCATCACCATGACCTCGCCCTCATCCTCGAGACGTCTGATGAGGTTGACGATCTTCTGCTGCGCGTCCTCGACGTCACGAAGCCTGACAGGCCCCAGGAACTGCATGCTTTCCTTCAAGTTCTCCTGGGCCCGTTTCGAGATGTTCTTCATGATCCTGTCCTTGACCTCATTGGACGCGACCTTCAGCGCCATCGGGAGGTCCTTGCTCATATCGACATCGCGAAGCACTCGCTGTATGGACCTGTCGTCGAGAAGGGTGACGTCCTCGAAGACGAACATCCTCTTCTTGATCTCCTCGGCGAGCTCGGGGTCCTGCACCTCGAGCGCCTCCATTATTGTCTTCTCGGTCCCCCTATCCACCCTGTTGAGCACGTCCACCACCGACGGGATGCCCCCCGCGGACGAGTACTCCGCAGTCATCATCGACGACAGCTTTCTTTCGAGGACCTGCTCCACTTCCTTAATTACCTCCGGAGACGTGCGGTCCATCAGGGCAACGCGTCTCGCCACTTCCACCTGATTCTCAGGCGGAAGAGCGGACAGCACCTGCGCGGCCTGATCCGACTGGAGGTACGCGAGGATCAGCGAGATAGTCTGCGGATGCTCGTTCTGGATGAAACCCAGGAGCTGCGACGGATCCGCTTTCCTCAGAAAATCGAACGGTCTGACCTGGAGGGACGCTGTCAGGCGCTGCACGATGCTCAGGGCCTTCTGCGACCCCAGAGCCTTCTCGAGCACTTCCTTGGCATAGTCGATGCCGCCCTCGCTGATGTACTCCTGGGCCAGGGCCAGCTCGTGGAACTCATCGAACACCTTTTCCCTGACTTCCGAGTTGACCGCCTTCACGCCGGCTATCTCGAGGGTCAGCTGTTCGATGTCCTCGTCCCTGAGGTGCTTGAAGACCCGGGACGATAGTTCCGGACCGAGCGAGATCATCAGTATTGCCGCTTTCTGTCTACCCGTTGGACCAGTCTGCGCCCTCATCCGATCACCTCTGCTCCGCCAGCCACGTCTTGAGCAGCTGGGCCACGCCTTCGGGGTTTTGCTTCACGAGTTTCTCTATCTGCTCCTTAGCCCGAGAGTTCGGGCCTATGTCGGCCGTCATCTCCGGGAACGGCTGGGCCTGGATCTCCGCAACCGGCTCCACCGTCTTTTTCCTGCGGCGCATCGACATGACCGCCACCGCGACGAGGATGAATGCACCAAGCCCTGCCCCCGCGTAGATGAACCTCGGATCGCGCGCGGCCGTTTTTGGCTGTTCCATCTCCTTCTTCAACTGGTCGACCAGCGACGTGTCGAATTGCATGCCCGTAACGCTGATGGTGTCCTGTCGCTTGGAATCGATCCCGACGGCAGAAGCGATAGTGTTCTCTATCGCTGCCTTCTCGGCGGCCGTCAGATCCCTGTTGACTATCACAGCGACGGAGAGCCGCTTCACCGAGCCGGGCGCCACGACGGTCTGCTCGCGCACCTCGTTGATCTCGACGTTCTTAACCGTCTCCGATCTCTCGTACGACGAGTTACCGCCTCCCGCCCCCGTCGTCCCCGAATAACCCGGGACGTTCGACGGCACCCCGGGGACTCCGCCGCTCTGCGCTCCGGTGCCCTGGAACACCTCCTGCAGTTCCTTCACACTTCTGGCCAGTCCGCCCCCATCCGACACCGGGGTGAACAGATTCTTTGTGACAGTGGTCTGGTCGAAGTTCATATCCGCGCTCACTCGTGCCACCACGTTGCCCGCGCCGAGGGCCCTCTCGAGCAACGTCTGAACGCTGCGCTCTAGATCCTTCTGGAAGTTGGTCTTGACCTCCAAGAAGGAACCCGCTTGCCTGTCCGCCGCCTGGACGCCGTAATCGCTCGACAGGACCTTCCCGGTGAAATCGATGATGGTGACTTCCTCGGGCTTCAATCCCTCAACGCTCTTCGACACCAGGTTGGCAATGCCACGAACCTGTCCCCGGTCGATCTCCGCGAGCGGCCTGATCTTGATCATGACGGCCGCGGTCGCCGGTTGCGCCTTCGAGACGAACAGGCTCTGCTCGGGAATGACTATGTGTACCCTCGCGGCCTCCACTGCATCTATCTGCATGATGGTGCGGGCGAGCTCGCCTTGCAGCGCCCTCAGATAGTTCACTCGCCTCTCGAAGTCAGTCGCACCTATGTTCGTCCTATCCATCAGTTCGAAACCGATCGATCCACCGTTCGGAAGTCCCTCGGCCGCGAGCACGAGTCTCATCTTATGAACGTCCCTCGCGGCCACGAGTACGGCTGAACCCCCCGCTTCGAGCTTGTAGGGGACCTTCTCCTTTTCGAGCCTGGCCACCACCTCGGCTGCATCCTTCGGGTCGAGCCCAGTGAACAGCGCCTGCATCCTGGGACCCCGGGAGTTGAGCACGCTCACGACTATGAGGGCCGCCAGCACCAGCCCGCCCGCACCCACCACGACGATCCTGGCCAAGGCCGGCATCTTTTTCCACGTTTCACCGAGTTGATGGACGAGTCTCATCGGAGCCACCGCTCATCCTCCCTATATCTGCATCCTCATGATTTCCTGATAAGCCTCAATGACCTTGTTCCTGACCTCGATCACGAGCTGCATGGCGAGGGTGGCCTTCTCGCCCGCGATCACCGCGCGGTGGATGTCGGAGACGTCGCCGGTAGCCATAGCCCTTGTCGCCGCATCAGCGTCGCGCTGCAGGGTGTTGATTTCGTCGATTGCACCCTTTAGATATGAGTTGAACGATTCCGCGCCGCCGATCTCCGTGCCGGCGCCGTTTTCCACCCGTCCCGGCCAATCGCTCCGGCCCACCTGCCGCATCTCGGTATGACTGACAATCGGTCCAACCATGGGCATATCTCGTACCCCCTATCAACCCCGGCCGATATCCAGCGCCCGCATCGCCATCTGCTTGCTCGCGTTGATTGCGGTGACGTTGGCTTCGTATCCCCTGGTGGCGGACACCATATCGACCATCTCTGTGACCACGTCCACGTTCGGCATCCGAACATACCCGTCCGGACCGGCATCGGGGTGGCCCGGCTCGTACTTCGTCTTCCCGGGCCTGTCGTCAGTCACTATCGCCGACACCTGTACTCCGCGCTGCTCACCCATCGCACTGGAGAATGCCTGGAAAAAGGGACCGAAGATGCCCGACTCCCGCGATTCGAACACCGGCATCCTCCGCACGTACGCGCCTCCAGCCGGCGTTCTCGTGGTGTTCGCGTTCGCCAGGTTACCCGCGATAACGTCCAGACGCAACCTCTCGGCGGTCAACCCCGATGCGCTCGCATCCATCGCTCTAAACAGCCTCACGTCAACGCCTCCCCTCGGTTATCACGGTGCGGAGGAGCGAGATTCTCTGGCTCAGTTGCCTCGCCAACGCGTTGTACATCACGCTGTTCTCCGCAAGGAGCGTCATCTCGTAGTCGATATCCACATTGTTGCCGTCATTCCGGTTGATACGGTCGGCATCGACGCTCATCACCCGCTCCAGGCCTTCTACGCCGTCGGCTTCGGCAAACGCGCCGGAGGCCGCCTTCCGCATCACGTCCTCGAACGGCACGTCT
>JAHDPS010000364.1 GCA_018434225.1 Bacillota bacterium | reverse complement strand
TTCTATCGTCATCAAGGCCGGATTGATCTTATCGCCTCCGAATGCGTCGAATCCGGTCAGCAGCACCTTCATTGAGGCACCTCCTTTGTGTGTTCGGCGTGTATTCGGCCTGTGTATTAGGCCGCCGGTTGAACCCGGCGGCCGGGGAGCAGCATATCTGGAAACGGAATCAGAACGCCAGGAAGTACATCAGCAATACGTGAATCACCCATAGCGGTATCGCCACTCCGAGCTGGCCCTTGATTACCCCGTATTTGTCTTTCAATTCGAGGAGCGCAGCCGGCACCACGTTGAAGTTGGCCGCCATAACGGTGCACAACGTCCCGCAATACCCCGCCGTCATCGCCAGCGGTGCGATTATATTCGGGTTGGCCCCGTGCATCTTGATCAGGAGGGGTATGCCGATTCCGGTGGTTATAACAGCGAATGCGGCGAAGGCGTTCCCCATAATGATCGTGAACAGCGCCATGCCCAGAGCGTAGGCCACTATGGCCATGAGTTTTACTTCCATCGGGAAGGCGCTGGAGACGAGCGAGGCCACCACCTGGCCGACGCCGGCCTTGTTGAACAGCGCGCCGAGCGCGGCGAGATATGGCGGCAGTATGATCGCCCAGCCGATGGCATCCGTTATCCGGCGCCCCTCGTTGAGCATCGTGTTGAAGGAATCGGTAGTCGTTCCCATGGCCACGAAACATGCCAGGATGGAGCCGACTCCCAGGCCGACCAGGGCCGCCAGCGGTATGGAAGTGATGGGCGTGAATATGAATGTCACGATCGGGATGACGAGAACCGCTAGAAGGGGCTTTGCGCCGAGCCTCTTGGCCTCCGCCCATCTGTACGATGAGTCGACTTCTTTGTAGCTTCCCGGCAGTACCTTTTTGAGAACAGGGAGTATGGCCATCACGGCGACCATGACACCAACAACGGCCGGAGGTATCACCTCGCCCGCCAGTGTCGCGACTCCCAACAGGCCCCAGAAAACGGCTGTGCCGGTCGCCGCCTGGTGTTTCCTATCGGTCAGTGAGAGGTACGCGACGTGCAAGAACTGCAGTCCCATTATGGCATAGACGATCGTCATGGGCGTGAACTTGACACCTGTCACTTCGTACACCCCCCGCCGCCCATATTGGCCTTGACTTTTTTGTCCACGATCATATTGAACTGAATGGTCGCCAGAATGAAGCAGAACACGCCGGCCGGAATCGAGTATAGGGCCATCGTGCCGAGGTCCACGGGGTGTCCGGCCTGATCGAGGACGCCCTTGATCAGGAGAAGTCCGGCTGATGCGGGGAAGATGTTCTGTCCGAAGAAGTTGGCGTAGTTCTCAGCGGCGGCGGTCATGGCCCGCACCCTTTCGATGCTGTCGGGTGGGACCGCAACATCCTTTCCAACACCCTTACCCACGGCTGAATACAAGGCGCCCTCAGCCATTGGCGCTACGAGCGGGCGGACGAACACCGGGTGCCCGCCCAGCCTGAGTCCCAACGCGGAGGAGATCTGCCTGAACAGCAGGTATATCCATGATACCCGTCCCGGGGTCGCCGCCTTGAACTTGCCTATCAACATCGCCGAGTATTCCTTGAGGCCGTGTCTCTCAAGAAGCCCTATAGCAGGTAAAGTGAGAATGAAGACCAGCATTGAGCGGTTGTCCACAAATGCCTTGCCTATTACGCTGAAGATTTCCCCGATAGGAACGCCCGCGACCAGCCCTGTAACCAGACCCGCGACGAACACAGTAGTGACCGGATTTTGCTTGAGCGCCAGTCCAGCTACAACGATGAGGATGCCGATGAGTTTCAACACCGTAACCTTCACCTCCCGTAATGGTGGTCCGGTACATCGCGCAATCGCCCCACATACTACTTCTTTTTGTGCCGCAAAATTCCTTCAATTACAGCGCTTGTGTGTTTAGTGCTTGCGCGATGTCTCGCTACGGAGGTGGTTCCAGATGTGATCCGTGCTGTAGCGCACGGATTTCACTGCAATGCGTGTGTGTGAGCAACATTAGTTGACGAAATTGTTGCACAGGAGCACATGTCGGCCCAATCCCAATGCCTTCGGTGTGCACCGTCGGTTCGTGTCAACTCATATGAGTATGTAACCGATCGATCCGCCGCCGGTCGGTCTAGTCAAATCGCTGAGGGCCTGCTATACTATGAGAGCGAAGTTTTTGCCGCGGTAGCTCAGACGGTAGAGCAGCGGACTGAAAATCCGCGTGTCGCCAGTTCGATTCTGGCCTGCGGCACCAGACAATTGAACCCCCCGATGAAGGGGGTTTTATTGTTGTGTGCCCCCAAGGCGGCGATTGCCGTCCCTTGGGCCGGCGGAACCCGGCTAGGATATTGAAACAGAGGATCTAAATCCAGTATTTCTTACAAGAAAAAGGAATTCCACCAATGGCGTTGAATTGATGCCTCACTACGAGGCTCTAGATGGATCTCCAATGGAGCAGCCACTTCGAAGAGGTGGCTTTTGTCATGGTTACGCTGGCTCTGAAGTAGATGGTGCCAGGGTTCTCGATCGTTGGATTGTCCGCATCCGGAGGGGGGAACGGGTGATGGGCGAGACCCCGAGCCGCCAGATTGAGACCAAACGTCAAGTTGAACTCCTGCTCAAGATCGTGGACGAGACAACGGGGGAGCCGTTTTCCGATCTATTCGAGGATGGCTTCCTCATTGCGGATGCTGAAGGCGTGATCACCCATGCGAACCACACGGCGGAGTCCATGCTCCGCAGGTTGAGTGGCTTGGATGAGGTCGTGGGGACTGAGATTCGGAAGGCGTGCCCAGACCCCGAGATAGAAAGGGCCATACTGGTGGATAAGACGGGGGTGAGCCGGGAGGTAAGGCTCCGTGACCACGTGCTATTAGTAAGAGCGATTCCCCTGTTCAAATCCAGCGGTATCTCCGGCTACGCGATGGTCATGAGGGATATCACGCAGATAAGGGAGAAGGATAAGCAGATAGCGGTCAAGTCCGCAATCATCCAGGAAATCCACCACAGGATGAAGAACGACCTGCAAACCATAGCGGGCCTCCTGAGGTTGCAGCAGTTGCGCCTGGAATCACCGGCGGCGAAGGACGCGTTCTCGGATTCTATCAACAGGATCTTGGCAGTAGCGACAGTCCACGAAGTCCTCTGCAGAGGGGGACCTGATCTGATCGATGTAATCGAAGTGGCGGAGAAGATCGTCAAGATGCACCTGGGCGCTGTGCGGGGTACCGAGGGCCGGATCACAGCCTCGGTTACTGGCGACCGGATCCTCCTGTCCGGCAGGCAAGCGATGTCGATAGGCCTGATTATCAATGAACTGACTCAGAACGCGATCAAGCACGCCTTCAGGGGTCGCGCTGATGGCGAGATCCTGGTCACGCTTGAAAATAGGGACCAGTCCGTACTAGTTAGGGTTTCCGATAACGGCAATGGCTTTCCGGACAACTTTGCTACGACAAATCCTCCCACTCTCGGGCTCAGCATCGTGCGCACCCTGGCAGTGGACGATCTTGGAGGGGTCATCGGCATATCGAATCGAAATGGGGCCTGCGTCGAGGTCGTATTCCCCAGAGAAACAACGAAGCATGCCGAAACTGCAGAGATGACGGGGAAGAGTCGATGAGGACGAGATAATGGGGAAGAGATAATTGGGAAGAGATGATGAGGACGGTCGGCAGTCAGGCTCTGCTGTCCGCCGTCTCGTATTCCTCGGACCTCAGCATGTTTAGTAGGTTTTCCTGAGCGTTTGCGACGTGCATGGTGGTCAGGTTTTCCGCCAGATCGGGCTGCCGGTCTTTTATCGCCTGGAAGATGTCCTTGTGTTCCTCCAGCGAGCGGTCGAGCCTTCCCGGCACTCTCAGTGAGGCGACCCGCGCGCGCTGGATATGAAGCATGAGCCCCCCGAGGGTATTCTTGAGGGGACGGCTTCCGCTGGCTTCGATCAAGAGGCTGTGGAATGACGTGTCTAGGCGGGTGACCTGGTCGGCATTATTCCGTAACGTGTAGAATTCCATGAGGGCAACAACTTCGTCCAACCTGTCGATATCCTCCTGGGTGGCTCGCTCGGCGGCCCACCTGGCGGCCAGTCCCTCGATAAGTCTGCGTATGGTGAATATCTCGCGGACTTCCCTGCCCGTAATCCCTTCAACTATAACGCCCCTGTTCGGGATGGAACGAACAAAGCCCTCAAGCTCCAGCTGCCTGATTGCCTCCCTTACCGGTGTGCGGCTGACCCCGAACTCCTCGGCAAGCTTGCCCTCAACAAGGCTTTCACCCGAGCGATAACGCCCGTTGACGATATCTTCCCTGATCTTCTCGAATATCCTTAACCTCAAGGAAGTAGCCTCATAATCCGCGCCACTCCCGGGACGCCGCGTCATACAAAACCCCCCGGATGTTGCTATCAAACTCCATTCTAGGCTAAACATGAAAGCGTTACAAGATTCATGGATATCCCCCTGGATTCCGAGTTTCACCACGGCATCGTCTTATTCTGCTTTGACGGCGCTGGAGTCGTTAATGCTCGTGCGGGAGGGAAGAGAGACAGTAATCGAGGATGACCTCCCTCATTAGTCGCTCAATCTCCTGCTCCGCGCGTCGCATCTCGATATCCCGCGCCGACGCCCAGGCTGGCGTGGATTGACTTCGGACGCTGCCCTTCACTGGCTCTGACATAGTGAACCCCTCCTCGTACTCTCCCTAGAGAACCTCCCTAGCCGGCCCTTGCCCGGCTCCGCGATAACTCGCGGTACAGGTGCAGGAGCTCCTGATCCACCAGTGACCTCTTCAATTCCATGGCCGAACTCTTCACCGCAGCCAGAAGCCTTTCGATTGCCTCCCCGTCCAGCGTTACTCCGTGCTTCTCAAGCGTGTGCTTGATTGCGGCGCCGCCAGAATGCTTTCCCAGCACGATCTTTCTCTCCAGGCCAACCTCGGCCGGATCGAAAGCCTCGTAGTTCGCGGGGTTCTTGAGGGTTCCATCAACGTGGATGCCCGACTCATGCGCAAACACCGACGACCCCACAACCGCTTTCGCAGGTGGGACCTGTCTTGCGGAGGCGAGGCCGACGTACTCGGATAGATCTTTGAAGCGCTTGGTGTCGATATCCAGGGTATACCCGAGGAGATGCCTCGCCGCCATCACTACCTCCTCCAGGGGGGCGTTCCCCGCCCTTTCACCGAGGCCGTTCACCGTGACACCGGCGTGGCTCGCTCCGGCCATGAGTCCGGCGATAGTGTTCGCGGTCGCCATCCCGAAGTCGTTGTGCATGTGCATCTCGAGGCTCAATCCCCATACGGAGTCCAGGAGTCTCCTGATCTTGGCATAAGTGTTGAAGGGTTCCAATACCCCGACGGTATCGCAGAAACGGACCCTGTTGGCGCCGGAATCCACAGCGACCCTGCAGAACTGCGCGAGGAAATTCTCGTCAGCCCGCGAACAGTCCTCCGCGCTGACTGATACGTAAAGGCCGTTGTCCCGGGCCACCTTGACGGTCTTTTCCAACTGGCGAAGTACCCAGGCGCGGTCCTTTTGGAGTTTCGTGGTTATCTGGATGTCAGACGCGGAGATGCAAATGGCCACGGAATCCACTCCGCACCTCATGCACTGCTCGACGTCGCCAACGACCGCCCTGCTCCAGGCCATTATGCTGGCCCTGTGCCCTGCGTGAGCGATCTCCTTGACGGCCCGCTCCTCATCTCCTCCGACAGCGGGGATTCCAACCTCGATTTGATCGATTCCGATTTCGTCCAACATCTCGGCGATTCGTCTCTTCTCCCTGATTGAGAACACGACCCCCGCAGTTTGTTCCCCATCGCGAAGGGTGGTGTCCACCAGCTTGAACGTCTTTTCCACGAGATCATCCCCGTCTACGTTTATCGTAGGGCTTTGGCTGCAGGGGCTGGTGCCTTGGCCGATGGCCAGTGTCTTGGCCGCGCGGCGGCCTCTTCAGCAGACCCAACTGCCGCCGTTTGCGGTATCCGTGCCCACTTGTATACCTGTATACAACATGACGACTGTTGTGTCAAGGGGTGGGAGGGGTGACAGGGAAAACCGCGCAAGTATGCGAGTATTGAGGGTCTCACGCAGGCTCAAGAGCGCGAAATGGCGAGGGTCGCGGTGCGGATCGCAACCTTGATATCCAATTGACGATGTGTTACAATGACCTTCGCGAAGACAACATGCGTCCCACTATATGCGTTATGCTTTCGAGCGGAAGTGGCTCAGCGGTAGAGCATCGCCTTGCCAAGGCGAGGGTCGCGGGTTCGAATCCCGTCTTCCGCTCCAGATTTTATGGCGACATAGCCAAGAGGTAAGGCAGGGGTCTGCAAAACCCTTATCCCCGGTTCGATTCCGGGTGTCGCCTCCAGGTTTCGGGCGGTTAGCTCAGTTGGTTAGAGCGCATGCTTGACATGCATGAGGCCAGAGGTTCAAGTCCTCTACCGCCCACCATATGAAAGTCCAGCCCCGCGATGATTCGCGGGGTGTTTTGTTTGGTTGATGATGGTTACAGGGACCTGCGCGTATAGAACGGCAAGTCAGGATTCTCCAGCCGTGGCCCAAGCCACCAACAAACAGCGCGGGCCTCAACAACTCTACTCGCCGGCAAGACGCGAGTCCGTGTCGAGCATCAGGATGATTTGAAGCACCAGACCTGCCGTCTGTTCAATCTTGCGGGCATCGAGTAGATCCACGGTGTCGTTTTCAGTATGAGTCACCTTGCCCAGGAGATCCATACACGTTGAGGTAAAGGCCATGGTTGGAATCCCTAACGGCCAGAAGAAGCCGTGGTCGCTCTCATAGAACGGCCCCTGGACGTACTCCCCGAAGCCCTTGGCTGCACTCATGATCCGCGCCACCAGATTCTCCGGGCATCCAAAGAACGCGATTACGGTGTTCACATCCTTCATCCCGATACCGTCAACGTTGATCGCCGCGACGAGATTATCCGGCGGATACTCTTGGATGTATAAGGCGTCTCCGGGGAACCAACTGTCCTCACCGCCATAGGCCACCAATTCAATGGCCAGTCCGGTTTCCACATCTTTAAGATGCCTCGCTATCGACAACAAAGCCGAGATCCCGGCGGCGTTATCCATGGCCCCCGGCGTTCCGGGTTTCGTGTCATAGTGGGCGCAGACCAGGATCTTCTTGGGGTTATTCCCGCGCTGCCCGATCAAGTTGGAACCAGCGCCCGCTCTCCTTTCGGCGACAATCCTGAGTCTCGCCGTCGCGCGTGCGTTTTCTACCACGAACGCTCCGTCATCTTTGTGCACCGTCACCGATGGGATACTGAGTTCGCTGTCTTCGATCACCGGGAGTGGAACATCATAATGGCTCACCGTAATGATCGCGCTCGGTCTGCGCTTCTCCAGAACATCCATGAACCGGTCCTTGCTCTCGTCGGCGTAGTAGCGGCGATCGAAGTTCTTGGGCATAAAACCGGTGCGGGTGATCTCTGAATGCACCACCGCGATCCTGCCGGTCAGGTCGAGGCCCTGGATATCCTCGACCGACGTAACCGGAACCAGCTCGGCTTCGAGATCACAGGATGGCGAATGGGTGTTCACGACGGCACGGACCTTCCTCGCGGCCACCGTGAGTTCGCAGGACAAGGCGCGCCAATCCGGACAGGGGTATTCCTGCGAAATCACTTCGTATCCAGCCTGTTTCATCTCCCCTGCGATGAAGTCTGCCGCCGC
>JAHDPS010000368.1 GCA_018434225.1 Bacillota bacterium | reverse complement strand
CTTGATTCGCAACGGCCTACCTTCCTTGATCGATCTGGAGATCTTATCCTCCAGTTCCTTCTCGGAGACTATCTCGGCCACGCCGCGGCGAATAGCCTCCATCTGTTCTTCCACCCCGGGCCTATTACCCAAGAGAAACACCGTCCCACTCAGTAATTCCAATTGATTATAGCATTATCGACCGGCTTATCCCAGGGTCGAGGCCGGGAAACCGCTCCAGCCAGGCGGCCCTCTCTGACTTCAGCCTGTTGGTCAGTTCCACGTACTCCCTTTCCGTGTAGTACCTCCGAGGTTCCAAATCCTCCATGTCCATGCCGCGGACGTTCGAGGGCACGTGATACCCCCAGTCCGGATCCGTTTTCCAGGATATGCCTCCCCGCGCGATCTGCAACATAATCTCCGTGGAGGTCTTGACGGTGATCTTCTTGCCGCTGGAACCGGGTTTTTCCCCCACGGCCCCCGTATTCAGGAGGAACGACTCGATCTCCGGCGCCGCTTTGAGGAATCCTAGCAGCCTGTTGCCCTCCTCGTGCTCGGGACCTATCATGAACGGATTGGTCCCCACCTCCCGCTTCGATTGGCCCGCGCGGGCGGGGTCACCCGCGGAGGTTTCGATCGACTCCCCCAGCATGAAAAATGCCGCGGCCTGTTCGGGGGACAGTTTCACGACCGGCGGTATTATGTCGTTGCGCCTGGTGATGAACACGATCTTGTCCGCCCTGCCCAGATCCACTCGCCCGTCGGTCGAGGCGACGTTGCGCCGCGCAACTACCCCACGGCCGTTCGATGTGAGCGTGGTGTCGGCGAAGTCGATTTCCCCGTCCCGGCCCACCGCGACATTCTCGAGGATGGAGTCGGCCCTCGTAGCCGCGTCCCACAGCACCGTCTGCGATGGTTCGAGACCTTCCGTCTTGAAAAAGAAGCCGTTCTCCGTTCCGTAGCAATAGCCGTCCGGCCTCATCAACACCACGTCATCCTGCCTGATGATAACCCCTTCCGGCGCACCGAGGCCGTGGTCGTGCATGGTCAGCGTGGTCTTTCCGGTGCCGCTCAATCCAAACCCGATGAATCCGACATCGAGCGGGCGCCCGGATGAGTCGCGGATCCTGACGACTTTGGACCCGGCGTGGAAGCCCAGCCACCCGCGACCCTTGGCGATATACATGGCCATTCTCAGGAACGACTTCTTGCACTCGCCGAAGTAGTCGGTGCCGAGTATGTACGTGACTCGATCCGCCGGGTACACGAGCACCGCCCTCTCCGGCCATTCGGGGACATACACGGAAACCGCGTCCGGCGCCTCGTCGTCAACAGGGGGAAACAACGTGTCGTGCCACATGTAAGGGAGGCGGGCATAATCCGCGGTTATGTATAGGCGGCAGTTGATCCTGGCGTCGGGGTTCTCGCATAACGACCTGTCGACCCGGATCAAGCGTTTGTCGGACAGGTAACCCCTCACTTGACCGACTATCCCCTCGGCGGCCCGGGCGTCTATGGCCTGTTGCCTAATCCCGATGGGGGCCTGGCCGGACACTATGTATGTGCGCCCGGCGCTGCGGTTCCTGACCCTGGTCACATAGCACGCGCTTCCATAGCGGGTGGTGGTTTCATCCTTGCGCGCCATCTCGCGGAGGTCGCAAGGCGAGGGGTTGACGATCAAATCCCCGCAGACCACCCGGTGGTCGACGGCCTCAGCGGCGGTGGGGGTGCGGTCGACGTAGACCATAATGACACACTCCAGATAGCAGTATACCCCGGCACAACTGTCGGAGTGTTTTGACGGGGCTAGTATACAACCGTACCATGTCGTGGTCAACACGATGAATAGCAGCCTGTGGAACACTCGCAGACGACCGGTCGTCCTTTAGACCGGGGAGTCCACGGAACCCGGTGGCCCCGATATGGTATAATGTCTAAAGTCTCACGATCACTGTGTCTCAGGAGCGGAATCATGTCCAAGCCCAAGAATCGGCCGAAGAAACAAAGAAGGACCCTACGAATATTCCTCTGTCTTCTGCTTGTCGCGATGCTGGCAGCGGGTGGAGCCGGATTCGCCTTCATCTCCAACACCCTCAAAGGGTTGCCCGCGATAAGCGATCTGGAGCCCAAACCGAGCGCCACATCGTTCCTGTACGATTGCAACGGCAAGGCTTTCGCGCCCCTGCACGCTGAGGAGAACAGGATCCCCATCAGTATCAAGCGCGTGCCCAAGCACGTGCGCGAGGCGTTTGTCGCCATAGAGGACGAGCGCTTCTACGACCACATCGGAGTGGACATCAGGGGGATAGTGAGGGCGGCGGTCAACATCCTGACGGGCAGGCAGTTCCAGGGCGGGAGCACCATAACGCAGCAGCTGGCCAGGGGCGCCTTCTTGACCCCCAAGAGGCGCCTGGATCGCAAGATCCAGGAGGCCATCCTGGCCATAGAAATGGAGCGCAGGTACACCAAGGATGAAATCCTCGGGATGTACCTGAACCAGATCCCATTCGGCAACGGCGCTTACGGCATACAGGCGGCCTCTCAGCTGTATTTCGGGAAAAACGTCGAGGACCTCACCCTGGCGGAAGGCGCATTGCTTGCCGGCATGGTGCAATCCCCGGCAACCTACGACCCGTACGCCCACCCGCAGGCCGCACGGCAGAGACAGGCGGCCGTCCTCCGCCTCATGGCGAAGAACGATTTCATATCCGAGGAAGAGCAGCAAAAGGCCGTGACGCAGCCCCTGATGTTCAAGCCCATCAAGAAAAATGAGATCGAACTCGGGGCCTATTTCGCCGACTACGTACTGCAGCAGCTCCTGGCCAAGTATTCGCCGGAGGTCGTGTATGAATCCGGCCTCCAGGTATACACGACGATGGATCCCGCGATCCAGAAGGCGGCCGAAAAGGCCCTCCCCAAGGTGCTCGATCCCGTGTTCCCGATAAAGAAGGGACAAGATTACCCGGAGGCGGCGGCCGTCGTGATGGACCCCAAGACAGGGTGCCTGAAGGCGGTCGTGGGCGGGCGCACGCACGACGCGTGGCTCCAGCAGAACCGCGTGGTGCAGTCAAAACGTCAGCCCGGTTCGGCCTTCAAGCCGGTCATGGTGTACACGGCAGCCGTCGAAAAGGGGTACACGCCGGCGACCGTCGTGGATGACGCCCCCGCGAAGTGGCCGCAGGTTTCGGGTCCCGCGTGGGCGCCGGAGAATTACGATCGCAAGTTCATGGGGTTATTGACCCTGCGAGAGGCCATAGAGAGGTCGCGAAACGTCGTGGCCGTCAAGGTGCTCGATAGCATAGGAGTAGAGAGCGGCGCCGATTGCGCCGAGAGGCTCGGAATCACCACGCTCGTCCGGACGCTCCGCAAGGGCCGGTCTGACCTGAACCTATCAGCGGGCCTGGGCGGCGTGACAGACGGAGTAACCCCGCTGGACATGACTGTCGCTTACGGGGTATTCGCAAACGGCGGGGTCAGGCAGGATCCCATATCTATACTCAAAGTGGTGGATAGGAACGGCAACATCCTGGAGGAGCACAAGTCGAAGGGCACTCCTGCGATCAAGCCCCAGACGGCCTGGATCATGACGGACATGATGAAGGGCACTATCTCCAAGCCGTGGGGTACCGGAACCAGGGCGAATATCGGGCGGCCGGCGGCGGGCAAGACTGGAACGACCAGCGATTGGGTGGACGCCTGGTTCTGCGGGTACACGCCCGATCTCGTCGGCGTGGTGTGGATGGGCTACGACAAGGACAAGACAATGGAGAAGAACAGGGTGACTGGGGGCACGTACCCCGCCTCTATCTGGAAAGAGATAATGTCAGAGGCCCACAAGGGCATCCCCGTCAGGGATTTCCCCGTCCCCGGGGACATCGTGACGGGCGTGACCGTCTGCGCCAAGTCGGGCAAGCTCCCGGGTCCGGCCTGCCCCGCCGAGGCGCTCAGGCAAGAGGTTTTCGTCAGGGGAACCGACCCGGTGGAGACGTGTGACGTCCACGTTCTCGTGGATGTGTGCGCGGATAATCCAACGCAGCTCGCCGGGCCGTTCTGCTTCTCGAGGATAACGAAGGGATTCATAGTGAGACCGGTGCCCTTCACGCCCCTGGAGGACGGCAGGAAACCTATGGATGCGGACCAGGAAGTGCCGCAGCAAGTGTGCGAACTGCATAATCCTCAGCCGGAGGAGAACCACCAGGATTCGATCGAACCGCAGGTTCAGCCGTAGACCGCGACAGGTACCCGGTAGCTTCCCCCTCCCGCGCGACATATAGGTATGGTACGGCCGAAACGCGGGAGGGGTTCTGTTTTGAGTCTGCCCAGCGTCCTCTTGTTGGTGCTTTCCTGCAGCCTCGATAATCTCGTCGTGGGAGCTATGTACGGTGCCAGGGGTATTCCAGTCCCATTATTGTCAAACCTACTCATCGCCGCCATAACCAGCGGCGGCACTCTGGTATGCGTCGTGGCGGGAAGGTTTGTCGGGGGGCTGCTGACGTCAAGCCTATCCCATTCCATCGGCTCGCTGGGGATCGCGCTCACCGGAGCGTGGGTCCTGATCCGTGAGGCCTCGGATGGTCCTTCCGGCGGCGCCCCATCCCATTCCAGCCTTACGGTGAGCGGCCTGGCGACGATCCTCGAAGACCCGTTCATCGGGGAAGTCACCTCTCGCGGGCGCCTGAGCCCGCGAGAGAGCTGCATTCTGGGGCTGGCGCTTTCGCTGAACAACCTCCCAAACGGTCTCGCGGCCGGGATGGCGGGCTCCGGCCTCTTCACTATAGTGATCGCCCTCGTGATGTTGAGCATGGCGACCCTTTGGGCGGGCCTGCTCGTCGGCCGCCGCTGTCTCGCGCCCAGATTCAAAGGCGCATCCGGGATCATCGCCGGCCTGATACTTCTCGGCATAGGCGTCAGCGAGCTACTGGGCTGAGCGGGGCCTCCTACCCAGCGCGTCCTCAGTGGGCAGGCTGTTCTTCATGGCCTCGGCGAGTGGGATAGTGGTCGCGGAGGCAGCGATCACCCAGCACCATTGCGCGGGGCTCAAGGCGACCACGCCGAACACCGGCCTGAGAGGGCCGGCCATCGCGAGCATCTGGACGAGCGACGATATCGCGATAGCTACGTTCATCGGGAGACTGCCGAATGCCCCAAGGCGGGACAGCGGCTGGTGAGGCGACCTGCAGTTGTTGGCGTGGAAAAGCTGTGAGAACGTCAGCACACCGAAGCACATCGACTGGGCGAGAGCCACAGGCCCATCCGAAGCGAGCACCATCCAATAGGTCCCGAGGCTTATACCGCCGATCCATATGCCCTCCACCAGGATCCGCCAGGTCATGTCCCAAGTGAATATACCCCGCCCTGGATCTGGAGGAGCCGATGCGATCACATCGTGCTCGGGTTTCTCCATCCCCAGCGCTATCGCGGGGGCGGCGTCCGTCACAAGGTTCACCCATAGGATCTGCGCGGCCAGCAAAGGCCGGCCGAGGCCGGCCAGAATGGCGCCCATGACGGTGATCAGTTCTCCGGCGTTGCACGACAACAAATACCTGATGGACTTCCTCACGTTCGAGTATATCGTACGGCCCTCAGCGATCGCCCCGACGATCGTGGCGAAGTTATCGTCGGCCAGTATCATGTCGGACGCTTCCTTGGCGACGTCGGTGCCCTTTATCCCCATGGCGATGCCGATGTCGGCCCGCTTGAGCGCGGGGGCGTCGTTCACACCGTCCCCTGTCATGGCGACTATGTGCCCTTCGCGCTTCAACGCCGCGACGATCCTCACCTTGTGCTCGGGGGATACTTGCGCGTAGACCGGCGCGACTCCGGCCGCCCTCGCGAGCTGGCAATCATCCATGGAGTCGATGTCGCTCCCCAGGACGGGCCGAGTCCCAGCGCACGCGATCCCGAGACTCTCGGCCACTGCAAGAGCCGTAGGCCCCTGGTCGCCCGTGACCATCAACGGCCTGATCCCGGCCTTCCGGCACGTGGACACGGCGACCAACGCCTCCGGCCTGGGTGGATCGATCATTCCGAGAAATCCGACGAAGATGAGTCCCTCCTCCACCCGCTCGTCGGCCTTCCATCCCTCCCCTTCCCATTCCCTGGTGGCGACCCCTAATACCCGCAGGGCCCGGGCGGCCATCCGCGATGACACGGCCACATAAGTCCTGCGGGTAGCCGGGTCCAGGGGTATCACCGCGCGACCTACCATGGCGCCGGCGCATCTGGCGAGCACGACATCCGGAGCGCCCTTGGTGAAAGACACATAGCGGGTGGGGCGCTCCCCCGGCTCCCCATCGACGTGGACAGTCGTCATCATCTTCCTGTGTGAGTCGAACGGGACCTCGAACACGCGGGGGTGGCGCCTTTCGCAATCGTCCCTGGTGAGCCCCGTTTTGGCCGCCGCGACCACCAGCGCCCCCTCGGTGGGATCCCCAACGACTCGCCAGCCCCTCTTGTCTTTCTGGAGTATAGCATCGCTGGCGAGCAGTCCTCCGAGGAGAATCCTCTCGAGACACGCGGACCCGGCGGCGTCCGCACTGACGTCTCCGGCGCCGTCGCTCCCCCTGCCGCTCTCAACCGGCACGATCTCTCCTTCCGGCGACCAGCCGGCGCCCGAAACCGAATACGTCCTGCCTCCGGCGAATATCTCCGTCACGCTCATCTCGTTCTTCGTGAGGGTGCCGGTCTTGTCGGAGCACACTATCGTAACGGAGCCGAGGGTCTCCACGGAGGCGAGTCTCCTGACGATCGCATTCCGCTTGCTCATCCTTCGCGTCCCGATAGCAAGCACTACAGTGACGATGGCGGACAACCCTTCGGGGATCGCGGCCACTCCGAGGCTGACGGAGGCCAGGAGCATTTCGAGAGGGCGCTCCCCCCTCATTATGCCTACCGCGAAAGTGACCGCGACAAGCGCCGTGCAAGCGAGAGCCAGGTTCCTCCCTACGATATCCAGCCTCTTCCTGAGGGGCGGCACCTCGTCCGGCGATTCCTCGATGGCGCCGGCGAGAAGGCCGACCCTCGTATCCATCCCCGTCCGACTGACGTGACCCTTGCACCTACCGTACACGACCGTTGTTGAAGCGAAGAGCGCATCCCTGCCCGGGGACCCATCCTTCTCAACGGGCACGGATTCGCCCGTCAGGATGGACTCATCCACCTTGAGATTGAATG
>JAHDPS010000215.1 GCA_018434225.1 Bacillota bacterium | reverse complement strand
TGTCCATGCCGACCCGACGGCCCTCGCGAAACACCTTCTTCACGACGTATCCGCCGGCTCTAACACGGGAGTACCTCAAGGCGCGAAACAGGATAGTCGTCTTGCCGACCCCACGGGGGCCGGTTAGAAATAGGTTCGACCACGCCAAACCCATGGACCCCTTTCGACGGAGAGCGCGGCAGCGGCAATCCTGTGAATCCGTATCGAGTGAGAACCTACCCCTGCCGCTCCCCGCAACTCGCTTCGAGCCGCGCCTCGATCAAAGCGGAATCGATCTCGCGCACCCTCGCCCGCTCGTCTGCCCACCACGACTGGCTCCTCTGAGCGTTCAGTTCTGCGACTGTCTTGCCCTGTTGCTCGACCCACGTGTAGTACTTCAGATTGAACCATCTATCACGGTTGTCCCGCGTCCCTTCCTGGACGTAGTCGGTCTTTGTGCCCAGGAAAATGGCCTCGTGCCTGGCAGCCGCCTTCGCGCGGTCCAGCTTGCCTTGGTTGCTATCGAGCGCAGCCATTACTGAATGGTACCGATCGATCGTGTCCGTGGCGACCGTGACGATGTTGTCGCCCGCGCCCATCCGGTAATACTTGGCTGTCTTGATCGCTCCAAGGATATTGCATATACCGGAAATCCCGAATATCGTCGACATCTCTCGCACGATGGCCTCGTCGATCCCCACCTCGCTCGACAGGTACTCCATCCCCACTGGATCGGTCACGAGTTTCAGGCCCATCTTCGACTCCATGTCGCCCACGCACATCAACACATCCATGTTGAGCACGTTGTGTATCCACGTTACATGCTTGTCGCCTATGCCCTGGATATCGTGATCACCGTATCCGTTGTTGTAGAGCGTCGGACATTGCACCGGTTCCAGTCCCACGATCAGGTGCTCCGGAAATACCTCCTTCAACCGGTCCCCCGCCGCAATGGTGCCGGCCGAACCCATGGCCGACACGAACGCGGCGCATCGCCCGTTGCCGATACCTTGGCTCCAGAGATCCGCCACCAGTTCGACCACCGTGTTGCCGGTCACGTAGTAGTGAAAACGGTAGTTTCCCATCACCTCGAACTGGTTCAATACTCTTATCTCAGGTCGGTGACTGAGCTCCTTACACTTGTCGTATATCTCCTTGACACTCGACTCGCAGCCGGGGGTCTTTATGTACCTCGCGCCGTACTCGCGGATCAACCTGAACCGCTCCTCGCTCATGAGCTCGGGCAGTATCACCAGCGAGTCGTACCCCATCCTCGGCCCCACCCATGCCCCGCCTATCCCGTAGTTGCCCGTGGACGGAAATACGATCGTGTGCTCCCCGGGGCGCAGCCCGCCGAACATCTGCTGTTCCATCGTCACTGAGTAGGTGGCCCCCACCTTGTGAGACCTTGTGGGAAAATCGCGCCCATACAGTACGATTATGTTAGCGTCGACCCCAGTCAACTCGCGGGGCAACACCAAGTGGCATGCGCCGCCCTCCGGCTTCATCCACGTGATATTGTATAGGTTAATCTCGTCGAGAGGGTCGCTCTCGCGGGCCGCCAGCGCCCTCTCCCGCACGCCGGGCTCGATCTTGCCCGGGTGCAACATCTCCTCGAACGTCGGTCCCCACACAAACCTCATTCCTGCACGCTTCCTCCCCAGAGTGGGCGAGATATCACTACGGGTCACAATGGGTCACAACGCATTACAACGGGTTACGCCGGCAAATCGCCGTTACCGCTCCTGATTAGGTGAACTCGATCGGGATGGAATCTCACGCTCACATTCGCGCCGGGGCGCAAATCCACGCTCTGTCCAGGTTGCCCGACCAAGTGTGCCGTGATCGGGAACCCGCAGTCCACCGTCACGCCAGTTACGGCGCCGAGCGGTTCCACACCGCGCACGACTCCCTGGAGCAGGTTACCCGCACCCATACGATCGTGTCCAGGCGCCCCCTCGTCCGGAGAGGGATCGCCGATCACCACGTGCTCGGGCCTTATACACACCAATACGCCTGCTCCAGGAAGCGCTGCGGAAAGCGACAGTATATTTTGGCCACCACAGCGTACGCGGGTGAATTCCCCCGCGGGCTCCAGGACGACGCCGGGTACGAGCCCCTCCGCCCCGACTATTGAGGCGACGTCCGAGGTGGCCGGCCGGTTCCAGACCTCCGCGGGGGCCGCGTCCTGCACTATCTTCCCCCCGCTCATCACTGCGATCCGGTTGCCCAGGTACAGGGCCTCGCCGACCTCGTGCGTCACATACACGACCGTAGCCTCCAATTGCGCGAGCACCCGCCCCAGGTCGCGACGGAAGGACATCCTGGTGGGGTTGTCCAGATTCGCCATCGGCTCGTCCAGGAATAGAATCTCCGGCTCCCCAGCGAGCGCCCTGGCAAGACTCACCCGCTGCGCCTCCCCGCCAGATAGAGTCTCCACGCGGCGAGAGGCGAGGTGTTCGATGGCCAAGAGCGAAAGCGCGCGTCTGCGCTTTTCGGCGATCTCGTCCCGCGGCAAACCGCGTATCGCGAGCCCGTATGACACGTTATAAGTCACCGTGCCGCTGAACAGCAGGGGTTCCTGGAATACCATGGCCATGCGCCTGCGCTGCGCGAATCTATCCCGTTCCAGTTCCAGGAGCTTTCCGTGGAACAGGATATCGCCCGACGAGGGCTTTTCGAGCAGGCTCATCATCCTCAACAAAGTGCTCTTGCCGGACCCGTTCCGCCCGAGAAGCGCGACTATGTCTCCCCGGTTGATGCTCAATCCCTCGACGTCGAGGACTCGTCGTCCTTCGTAAGCATGGACGAGGTTGGACACCCGTATCAGAGGCCGGTCCATTTCCTCGCCCCCTTCTGCTGTATCCACGTCAGCGCGAAATTCACGAGGAACGATAACGTCAAAAGCAGGATGCCCAGCGCCAGGGCGATTTCAAAGTTGCCCTTCCTGCTCTCGAGCACCATTGCCGTCGTGAGAACGCGAGTCTGCCCCTCGATGTTGCCCCCGACCATCATCACGGCCCCGACCTCGGACACCACGCCTCCGAACCCCGCCATTATGGCTGCCAGCACGGGCAGCCTGGCCTCTCTCATCAGGAGGACGAGCGCCTGGAACTTGCTCGCGCCCAACGCCAGGGCCTGGAGGCGCAGCCGGGGGTTGAGCTGCTGAATAGCGGCGAAGGTAAGGCCCGTTACAAGGGGAAATGCTATCAGCACCTGCGCGACGACCATTATGGTGGGCGTGTACATGATCTCCAGGAATCCAAACGGGCCGCTCCTCCAGAAGAACATGGAAACAACGAGCCCGACCACCACCGGAGGCAGACCCATGCCGGTGTTGACCAGGCCGAGGACGAGATTTCTGCCCGGAAACCTATTGAGGGCGAGAGAAATCCCCGCGGGGATCCCGAGGATTATGGAGATCGCCGTTGCCGTCCCCGATACGCGGAGCGACAGTACGGCGATCCCCACTACCTCGGCGTCCATCGACGCCAGTAATCTCAGCGCCTGAACAAACGCGTCAACGATGGATCCCAACAAGCACCCTCACTTTGCCGCGGATGGGAAGAAAAGCGGTTGACCGAACTTGTCCTTTCCGAACTCGGCGATTATCTTCTGTCCCTCCGCCGAGGTTATGAAATCGGCGTACGCTTTAGCGCCTTCAGCGTTCTTGGCACCCTTGACTTCGATGACCCCATAGGGGTTGAGCAGGGAAGGGTGCTTCGCGACGATGATCTCCAGTTCAAGGCTTTTCGTCGCAAGGTATGTGCCGCGATCGGTGAGGGTGTATCCCCTCTTCTCGCTGGCAACCTTCAGAGTGGCGCCCATGCCCTGGCCGGTGGATATATACCATGCGCCCTCCGCCTTCACGCCGGCCGCCTTCCACAGTTCCTTTTCCTTCTTATGGGTTCCCGAATCGTCCCCGCGGGTGACGAAGGGCTTGCCATCGGCCGCCACCTTGGCCAGGGCCTCTTCCGGCTTCAATCCCTTTATGCCCGCCGGGTCTTCCTTGGGGCCGACCAGCACAAAATCGTTATACATGACGTCCAATCGCCTCGTGCCGAATCCGTCGGCCATGAACTTATCCTCGCTGCTCCTGGCGTGCACGAGGAGTACGTCGGCCTCCTTCTTCTCGCCCAGCTTCAGGGCCTCGCCCGTGCCCACAGCTATCGTTTTAACCTGATAGGGGTATTTTGCCTCGAACGCGGGGTTTATGGCGCTCAGCAGGCCCGTGTCCGCCGTACTCGTGGTGGTCGCAAGCACCAGGGGCGTCCGTTCTTTCGGCAACGAAACTGTCGCTTTCTTCGAGCAGCCGGCCATACACATTGCACTTATGGCGGCCACTAGACAGAGTAGGATTGTCGCTCTCGCTGGAAACGCCAGCTTGCCGGGTTTCATTATCATCACTCCTAGTTCGCCCAAGGACACGCCAAGACGCAGCCCGCGAATTCGCGACCTAAACAAAAAACCACCATTCCCCCGCCGGTGGTGGTTGCGATGACTTCCTTTCCAATCGCGGGAGGCGCCGCCGTTTCCGGCTACACCCTGACGGTCCCGCCCCGTAGCGGGTGGCGCTTTAGGGGCTTCGACTCGGAATGTCAACATGGGTATTGGATTTGGTTGGTATCCAGCCATAATTCTATACTTACCGGTTCAAGCCCGTCAACAAACTTAGTCTACCTGCGCTGCCACCTCGATCCGGCCCAGACCAGCGCCCGACCGACAGCGGCGGCGATACGGGACCGTCGCGCCGTCGCGCCCAGGCGACGACGGAGACCCCGGACGCCGCGGCCCAGGGCTGCAGCCCATCTGAGAAACGCGCGGACCGCGCGGGAGATCAGCGACACGACGAACCTGAGCGCCAGTATGACCACAGGGCTGGCAAGGAGAAGGTACGATCCCAGCCCCAGGGCGAATCCAGCGAACATGTACAGGCGGAGGGTCACCCAGTTTGAGACCAGCAGCGAGAGGATGAGTACGGGGGTCAGTATCAACCAGAATACCAGGTCTTCGAGATGAACCAGGATGCCCCTGGGTGACGTGGCCCACCTGAATATGCGGTAGGCGTCCAGCAACAGGCCTGTGGCGGCGCCTGCAAGCACCATGATGGATACCCTGTAGAATTGGATGTCAAGCGGCTCCATTATGGGGCCCTCCGGCTACCTGAAAAGCCTCTCGAACAGCCCTTTCCCCTTGTGCCTGCCTTTGGACCCCAGGCTGGGAGAATACTGAAAACCGTGCACGAGACCCTCGACAGAGAAACTCCCATCATCCACGTCCAGTTGCTTGATCTTGAGATCCTCCCCCCTCACCGTCAGAAGGCCGTAGTCTGTGTCCATGACCACTTCCTGGTCGTCGAAGCTCTCCACCTGCAATACGCCGCGAACCATCACCCTCTCCCTGTTGGTGATGTGGACTTCATGGTCCCTGGCGAGGTCGAAGTCCTTGTCGTTCACGGGCCATCCCCCCTCACTAATGCCTATGCTCGTCTCAGGAGGATATGCCGTTGATATTGTCCTCGAGGATCCTGTACATTTGCCCCGCCTGTTCCACCGTCGCGCTTTCACGCGTCTCAGTTATTTCGGCCCTGAGCGTTCGGTTACCGAAGGACACCTCCACTACGTCGCCGGCGCGGACCTCCGCACCCGGCTTAGCCCTCCGGCCGTTGACGGACACCCTCCCGCCGTCGCAAGCCTCCTGGGCTACCGTGCGCCTCTTGATCAGCCTACTCACCTTCAGGAACTTGTCTACCCTCACCGGTCTCTCCTCCTCGACTACCCCGTCAACTCGCTCGAACGCCGCGATCCCATTGCGCGGGCTTCCGGCGCCGGCGCGGCCACTCCGAAACAAAAATCAGGTCCGCTCAGCGAACCTGATCGTTGCGCCATTACAGCTATTTTGTGTTGTCTTTCAGGGCCTTGCCCGCCCTAAAAACCGGAACCTTCGTCGCCGCGATGTTGATCTCCTCGCCGGTCTTCGGGTTACGGCCCTTGCGCGCGGCCCTGTCCCTCACCTCGAACGTGCCGAAACCGACCAGGGAGACTTTGTCGTCCTTTGAGAGCGCTTCTTGTATAACATCAATTACCGAGTTGACGACCTTCTCCGTTTCCTTCTTCGTAATCCCGGTTCTCTCGGCTACCGCCGACACGAGCTCCGCCTTATTCAACGATATCCCTCCCCAGTTTAACCTGAACCACCGAAAACCTGACGGGCCGTAGTTCGGCGACACAGCAGGTTTTTCCTGCCGGCCGCCGCGCCCTAATCCTTGGACTCCTCCCACAGCGCATCCATTTCGTCAAGGCTCATATCCGACAGGTTTCTTCCCATCCTGGCGGCCGCCGCTTCAACGTACCCAAATCTGTCCAGAAACTTGGCAATCGCGTGTGTAAGGGCCACCTCCGGATTCACGCCGGCAAACCTGCATACGTTCACGATGCTGAACAGCATGTCTCCGGTTTCGTCCTCGATGCGGTCGGCGGAACCCGACTCCAGCGCTTCGATGAGTTCATCCAGCTCCTCGCGCACCTTGGCGAGGACGCCCCCGATGTCCTTCCAGTCGAACCCGACCTTCGCCGCCGATTTCTGCACCTTGTACGCCCTCATAAGCGCCGGCAATCCATCGAAGGTTCGCATTACAGGCGCCGACGCCTCGCCACGTTCGCGGCTCTTGATCGCGTCCCACCTGTCGATGACCTCACCGCTGGTCCGCGCCCTCGGGCCGCCGAAAACGTGAACGTGCCGGCGGATCATCTTCCTGGTTACCCCGTCGACCACCCCGTTGATGTCGAAATCCCCGTTCTCCTGGGCGATCCGGGAGTGCAGGACGACTTGCAGCAGTAAGTCTCCCAACTCATCACACAGTTTATTCATGTCCCCCTGGTCTATCGCTTCCACCACTTCGTAGGCTTCCTCTATGACATAAGGCCTGAGGGACCCGTGAGTCTGCTCCCTGTCCCACGGGCAACCGCCCTCGCCGCGAAGCCTCGCGACCACGTTCACTATGGCATCCAGCGGCCACTTGGACCGCCTCTCCGCCCGCCCTGGCTCGCCGGCGCCGGCGGCGTCCAAAACAGCCTCTCCACCCACCGCGGGCACGTAGAGCGCGGTGAGATGATCCACCGGCCGCCTGTCGATCTCGTACAGCGGAAGCCATTCCACGCGATCGCCCCCGGGCACGCCGGCCGCGGTTACCAGGGCGACCATGTGTTGGTCGGGGAACCTCGTCATCAGGGCCAGCTTGGCGTCGGATGCCCTCTTCTGATCGTACACCTGGCAAACGATTACGCCGCGCTCGCCCGCGGGTGGTTTGTCCGCGATAACACACGCATCGACTATTTCGAGACCGTCCAGAGGGTCGATTTCGAGGACGGAGCAGACGGCGTCCAGGAAACTCATGGCGGGGTACACCTCGTACCGCAAGCCCCTCTCCTTCGCGCCCCGAATCACCATCCCCACCGTGGCTTCGCCGAATAATGGGTGGCCGGGGACGGCGTAAGCGACGATACCCCCCGTGGATGCCTCGCTGAGGATGGTGTCACAGATCCCCCGGTAAACCTCATCAAATGTGGAACAGCCCTCGTACAACCCGTCGAAGGTTTCGTATCTAACGCGCCTATCGTCCAGCAGCGGAATCGAGGGGTGAACCGAGGTCCGCAGGAATACCTTCCTCGCTCCCTTCAACGCCTCTATATTCCTCTCTGGAACATGCCACGCGGCGCCGGGGCCCAGCCCGACCAGTCGTATGAGATTCATCTCTTCACCAATCCCAGTGCTGTGAGAATCCTCGCAAGACGCCCACCCAATCCGGGTATCATCTCGAAATCCCGCGAAGTAAGGCCGCCCACGGCTGCCAGCGCCGCGCCGTACACGACGACGCCCAGCCCAATGGCCAAGAGCGTCGCAACGGAGTTGCTCCCGGTCGCCCGCAGAATGCGGCTGTACCCCGCCACGGTAACCCATCCCATGGCCGCTGTCGCCGCGGCGGGTTTCGCCAACATGCCTCTAAGGTCGATTATGTCGGCCCCCATCAGCGACACGAGCGCCACCAGGTTCAGGGCGCACGCGACGAGAAACCCCGCTGAAGTCGCGTAGGCGGCCCCCCTGACGCCCAGGCCGGGGATGGAGGTGAGCGTCCACGTCAGCCCCAGTTTTACCGCCGAGCCCCACAGAAGATTCTTCACCGGAGCCGTCATCATCCCGAGGCCCTGCAAAACGCCTGACGACACCTGCTGCACGGCGAGGAAGAGCACCCCCGATGACAGCGCCGCAAGCGATACGCCGATCTCCGGGCTCCCGTACAGGAGTCCGGTGATGGGCGACGCCAGGAGGTAAAGGCCGGCAACCGCTGGCATCATCAGGATGAGGGTAATCCTCAGGGCCGTCCTGGTGCGCGCCGAGATGAGGCGCGCATCCCCTATCGCGTGCGCCTCGGATACGGCGGGGACCAGGCTGACCTGTAGCGCCGCCGAAAATATGGTGGGCAGGTTCATGAGCGGGAGAGCACCGCCGGCCAACTGGCCGTACAGGGCGGTCGCCTGGTCGAAAGCGAGCCCGCTTACCTGGAGCCTGGCCGGGACCACGGCCATGTCTACGAGTTGCGTGATCCCGAGTACGCCGCTGGCCAGCGAGACGGGGATCGCCATGGTCATCACCTGTATCGCCGTCCGGAGCGGCTTCTCCCCTGTCGCGGTACCACGCGGCGGTAAACCCATCTCGCTCCGCCTGCCGTTGAACACGATCAAAAGGTACACGAGGCCGGCCACCGCGCCGGTGACCGCCCCGAAACTCGCCCCGGCCGCCGCGTATTCGACGCCGCCCCCGACCAGGATGAAGGCCAGCGCGAGCATCGTGCCCACCCTGACGACCTGCTCGATCATCTGGGATATCGCCGTCGGCGTCATCATCTGGAGGCCCTGAAAGAGCCCCCTGTAAGCGGACATTATTGATACAAAGAATATCGCGGGAGAAATGGCCGCAATGGAAAGGTACGCGCGGGGATCTCGGGTGATGTCCGTCGCTATGTACCTCGACCCCGCGAACAGGATGGCGGAGAAGACAATCCCCATGATCGCCAGGAGAAGCTGGGATGTCCTGAACACGCTCCATACCCCCGCGCGATCCCCCTGCGCCGCACGGGAGGAAACGAGTTTCGATACGGCCACGTTGATCCCCGTGGTGGAAAGAACCAGGATAAGAGCATAAATCGGGTACGCCATCGAGAAGAGGCCCATTCCGCCGTCGCCGAGGAGCGGGTAAAGGGGGATCCTGTATAACGCGCCCAGTAGTTTGCTGACAATCCCGGCGAGGGCCAGTATGAAAGCGCCGCCGAGGAACGTTTCCCGCTTCAAGCCCGGTGGTCTCCCCTTCCAGGAGAATTCAGCCCCTATTATACACCATAACCCGCCTATCTCCGCCAAAAAAACAAGTAGCGGACTAACGCCCGCTACCCGGAAGATGAGTTCAACCGCTCGTCCGGCCTGCCGGAGGCCCTACTGCTCCATCTGCTTGGCCAGGAAGCCCGCCGCCGTTTCGGCGAGCTTGAGCTCCAGGTCGCTCATCTGCACCTCCGGCTCCCTAGAACAGATTATGACGGCGCCGATCGGGTCCCCCTCCGCGATGATCGGGGCTATGACCTCGGCGGTAAACTTGCATCCCGTCTCTTCCTCGACGGTGAGGCATTCCTTGCAGTACTTGTGATCGCCGGGCTTGTTGATCATCACCGACTTGCGATCCTCCATCACTCGCTCCACAGCGGGGCTGATGGCCTTGTTGAGGTACTCCTTCTTGGGAGCGCCGGATACTGCGATTATGTTGTCCCTGTCAGCTATCATTGCGATGTGGCCCGTGGACTCGTACAGCGAATCGGCGTATTCCTTGGCGAAATCGCCCAGTTCACCGATGGGGGAGTACTTCTTGAGTATCACTTCCCCGTCCCTGTCCACGAATATCTCCAGCGGATCGCCCTCCCTGATCCGGAGCGTCCGCCTAATTTCCTTGGGAATGACCACACGACCAAGGTCGTCGATCCTGCGAACAATTCCGGTCGCTTTCATCATCACCCCTCCTTCGACAGGCGCGGCTACACGGTTGCATGTTCAGTGATAGTATATAGGGAGGTTACTACTTTTATTCAGTTTTGCCAATTGGATAGAAATACCGTCCTACCATTTCAAAGGGCCTTCGTACTGCTTGATAAAGTGTTACCGGGTGGGACATAACGACGAGGGGGGCGGATCAGCCCTCCCGAAGAGTTCGGAGAGGAACGACTCGATGGCGTGCAGGGACGAGGACGACTTCGCGGCGGCTCGCTCGAGGCGCAGGTAGACAACCCCGCGCCCGGGCATGGTTACCCTGCCGCGCGACTGTCTCGCCAGGGCCTGGGCCTTCGCCGCCGGGAATTTTTCCGGGTTGCCTATCCTTAACTGCACCCGGTCCCTGCTCTGAGAGATGGATGTTATGCCGGCGCCCTGCGCCAACATCTTTATCCTGGCGACAGCCAGTAGGTTCAGGGTCGGCGCCGGCGGGGTCCCGAACCTGTCGCACATCTCCTCCAGGACGAGCGCCGTGTCCTCCTCGTTCCTGATCGACGCTATCTTCTTGTACATATCCACCTTCTGCCTCGACTCGGGCACGTAGGAGTCGGGCAGGTAGGCATCGACCGGGATCTCGATGCTGACCGACGGGGGTTCCCTGAACTCCTCGCCCTTGAGATCCCTGACTGCCTCCTCAAGCATCCTGGAATACAGGTCGAACCCCACCGAGGCGATGAAACCGTGCTGCTCCGCACCAAGTATGTTGCCCGCTCCCCTTATCTCCAGATCCCTCATGGCGATCTTGAATCCCGAACCGAGCTCGGTGAACTCACGTATGGCCTCCAGCCGCTTCTCAGCCGTCTCGCGAAGAATCTTGTCGCGGCGGTACATGAAATAAGCGTAGGCAAGCCTGTTCGAACGGCCCACCCTCCCCCTCAACTGATATAGTTGCGCCAGGCCCAGGTGGTCCGCGTCTTCGACGACGAGCGTGTTCACGTTCGCTATGTCCAGTCCCGACTCGATGATGGTGGTGCACAGGAGGACGTCGTGCTCGCCCCCGAGGAACGAAAGCATGGTCTTCTCGAGCCTGTCTTCGCGCATCTGCCCGTGAACAACGGCGAGCCTGGCCCCCGGCACCAGCGACTCGAGTCTCGACGCAATCCGGTCTATGGTCTGGACCCTGTTGTGCACGTAGTAAACCTGACCGTCGCGCGCGAGTTCCCTAGTCAACGCGGATCTGATCAGGTCGTCGCTCTGTTCGACCACGACCGTCTGCACCGGGAATCTGTCCTCGGGGGGCGTCTCTATCACGCTCATATCGCGGAAGCCCGTCAGGGCCATGCGGAGGGTCCGCGGTATGGGCGTCGCGGACATAGTAAGGACGTCTACTGTCTGCTTCAGCCGTTTAATCCTCTCCTTGTTCGCGACACCAAACCGGTGTTCCTCGTCCACCACGAGCAGGCCGAGGTCGCCGAATTCGATATCATCCTGGAGCAGCCTGTGCGTGCCGATCGCTATGTCCACCGACCCCGCCTTCAGGTCGGCGATTATCCGTTCTTGCTCTCTCTCCGACTTGAACCTGCTCAAGACCTCGATCCTGACGGGATAGCCGCCGAACCTGTCGATAAACGTGGTGTAATGCTGTTGAGCCAGTATCGTAGTGGGAACCAACACCGCGACCTGCTTGTTGTCGTTGACCGCCTTGAAGGCCGCGCGCATGGCGACCTCCGTCTTGCCGTATCCGACATCACCGCATAAGAGGCGATCCATCGGCCGCGGGCTCTCCATGTCCCGCTTGATCTCCTCGGTCGCCTGGCGCTGGTCGGGCGTCTCCTCGTACTTGAAAGCGTCCTCGAACTCCCTCTGCCACGGGCTGTCCGGGGAGAATTGGATTCCCTTCGCAGCCTGCCTCACGGCGTAGAGGCGAAGGAGATCCCCTGCCAGCTCCTTGACTGATTCCTTTACACGGCTCTTCGTGCGCGACCACTCCGTGCCGCCGAGCCTGTTGAGCCTGGGGTCCTGCCCCTCTCCGCCCGTATACTTGTGGATGAGGTGGGACTGGTCCGTGGGAACGTACAGGGCGTCGGCGCCGGCGTACTTGATGAATAAGTAGTCTTTAAGAACCCCCTCTATTTCCAGGGTTTTCACGCCGAGGTACTTCCCTATGCCGTGATTGGCGTGGACGACATAATCGCCCACTCTCAGGTCTTCGAATGCCTCCGGCGACCTGTCCCTGGGCTGGCGCACTAGCCTCCGGCGCTTCACCCTTCCGAATATCTCGCTGTCTGAAAGGACTACCAACCTCAGGGAGGGTATTTCGAACCCTTCTTCCAGGGAGCCCGCAACCACTGTGAGTCCTCCGGCGACAGGAAGGGATTCGATCGATTCCCTGGCGATGACATCCACGCCGTACCCTTTCAGGCCGTCCGAAAGCGCTCTCGCTCTATCAGCAGTGGCGACGACGAAAAACACCGCGGCTCCCTCGGACTTCATCCTATCGAGCTCCTGGGTCATGGATTTCCACTGCCCGTAAAACGACCTCGCGGGCCGGCCTTCCAGATGGACGAGATTGCCGTCTTCCCCTTGCGGCAAGGCCCTCGCCAGCAGCGAGGCGAACACGGCCTGCCTGCGATCCAGCCTGGCCACCAAGCGATCGAAGTCCTCATAAACCGCGGCCTGCCCGGGAAGCAACGCTCCCTGCGTCAGCCTCGTCGAGTACCCCTCGTGCGCGTCCTTCACGATCTCCGCCGCCGCTTCTCGCAGTTTCGCGTAATCGTCAAGCACTATGACGCAATCCGCCGCCAGGTGATCGAGCGGGCTGGCGCCACCGGCGTAGAAGTAGGGCAGATAATGCTCCATGCCCTCGAAGTGGCGGCCCTCCCCCATGCACTCCAGGTGGAACTGGACCTTGGTTTTCAGCCGGTTGGCCGCGGCCCTGTGGCCCTTGCCTTCCAGCGCCGCGACGGTCGAGGCGAGCTCCCCCCGTATCGCCTCCAGGCCGTTATGGAGGGCGTCCGGCCTCACGATGAACTCACTGGCGGGACCAAGCAACGCCGATTCAAGGTGCCTTGCCGAACGCTGGGTCGAGGGATCGAATTCGCGGATGGACTGAATCTCGTCACCGGAAAACTCAAACCTCAAAGGCGCATCGCTCGAGGGGGGAAACGCGTCCAGTATGCCGCCCCTCAACGCGAACTGGCCGCGGCCTTCCACTATGTCCAACCGCTCGTACCCGTTGGAGGCAAGAATCGCCGCCATCTTCTGGGGGTCGGCCGGCTGTCCGACCTTTATGTCCAGGCAGCACTCCCTTATCACGCGGGGAGGGACGACCTTTCGCAGGACGGCCGCAACCGGTGCCGCGAGGAGCAGACGTTCGCCGCCGGCCAGCCTTTCGAACGCCGAGAGCCTCTTGGCCTCGAGCTCCCCGCTCCGGGCCACGACCTCGTACGGGAGCACCTCCAGCGGGGGAAACAGGAGGGAGCGACCCGGCCCAAGCCACGACTCGCATTCCTCGACTACCCTCTCGGCCTCGGCCACGCTGGACGTGATCAGGAGCGCCGGCCGTCCGGCGATGCCACCAATAGCTGCAAGCAGCAGCGATTTCATTGGGGAGGAGACCCCTGTGACTACCTGCCTCGCGGTACCCCTCTCGACACCGGAAAGGACGGACGAAAAACCCGCGTCGGATGCCAGGGCGCGAACGAGCCCCTCAAGTGCCACTCGAGATCCCTCCGGTAACAATGAGATTCCAGGTGAGATGGAGAAGAATGCCGGCGCCGAGCGCCAAAGCCAGAGAGCCTGAGTTCGAGAACGCCCAGGCCGTGGCCCCGCCAACCACGGCGTGGCCGCCCAGGCTGGCCAGCGCCGCGGCCGCTCCGCCCCGCGGCGACCTATTCAGATCGTAAACCGACTCTACCAAGCCGAACAGCGCGTGGGCGGCGAAGATGGGGCACTGAAACAGGACCGCGGGAACCGTCTTGGCGATCTCCTCAGTGAATGGGGCGGCCAAAGCCGCCCTCTTCTCTCCCATGGCCCTTGAGAACCATCTATTTGTCGAGAACGCGATCGTCACGGAAATGAGCGCCGACGCAACAAGGCTGAGCAGTAAGCGAATCATAGACGATATTATGCCTCAAGAGCTGTGGCGCGACATCGAAATATCGTATCCAGCGGCGATAATCTCCATGATGGCATCCGCCGAGTCGTCCACCGCTCCTCTCACGACCTCCTCTTCCGCAGGCGCAAAAGACCCCAGCACGTAGTCTACGGGGTCCACTCCCTCGGGGGGTCTTCCTATCCCTATCCTCAACCGGGCGAATTCCCCCGTCCCGAGGGAATCGATGATCGACTGCACTCCCCTGTGGCCTCCTGACGATCCGCGGAGCCGGATCCTGGTCCGACCAAGGTCCAGATCCATGTCGTCGTGCACGACGAGCAAGTCCCCGGGGCAGAGCCCGAGCCCATCGAGGGCCGACCGCACGCTCAAGCCGCTCAGGTTCATGTACGTGAGCGGCTTGAGCACGGTTATCTCTTTGCCATGAATTCCAGCGGAACCCGCTACACCTCGCCACCGCCTCGTGTGGCACCGTAACCCGTTTCTCTCGGCGAACGCGTCGACAACCCTGAAACCAAGGTTATGCCGGGATAGTCGATATGCCGGGCCCGGGTTCCCAAGGCCGGCTATGAGCATCCTCGCTCCTACTCCTTCCCCGCCGTCTCGGTTTCTTCTTCCTTACCCTTCTTGACGAGCTCGGGTTCGGCCGGGACCTCCTCACCGGTCGGAGCGGGTGCCTCCTCCTCGGCCTTCGGCGCTAGAACGGATATCACGATCTCGTGCGCCTCGCCCAGGAACTTGACTCCCTCGGGCGGCGTGAGATCGCCCAATACCACCCTGTCGCCCGGCACGAGACTCTCCACGTGAACCGGCACGTTGTCGGGAACCTCGATGGGCAGGCACTCGACCTCTATCTCTCTCATCTGGTGTTGCAGGATCGCGCCCTTCGCGGAAACCGCGTCCTCGCCGATCACGTGTATCTGCACCTTCACCTTGATCTTGTCCTCGAGGTTGATCTGATGGAGGTCGACGTGAATCGGCTCATTGCGCATCACGTCGATCTGCATGTCCTTCACCATGGCGTTTCGGACGTCCGCGCCGTCGGGTCGCTCTATGCTGACCCTGAGCAAGGCGTTCCGATCCCGCTTGTAGATTCGCTCGAACGACTTCCTGTCGATGAACAGCGCAACGCTGTCCACGCCCTTCCCGTACAATACAGCGGGAAGACTCCCCTTCATCCTGAGCTGGCGGGCCGCGCCCTTACCTGTGCCCCTCAATTGCGCGCTGATTTCAACCTGTTTCATCGCCGTTCCCCCTCGACTATCACGTGAAAAGTTCGGATACAGAGAGATCATCGTGAATCCTGGAGATGGCTTCACCCAGGAGTTTCGCGACGGAAAGCACCTTTATCTTCTTCGAGGCGCACGCGTCACTAAGCGGGATGGTGTTGGTGACGACGACCTCCTTGAGCGGGCTCTTCTCGATCCGCTCCATCGCGGGCGGAGACAACACCGCATGAGTGCAGCCGGCGTACACCTCCCTGGCGCCCCGCTTCACGAGAGCGGCCGCGGCCTCGCATACGCTCCCCGCGGTGTCTATCATGTCGTCTATCAAGATGGCGACCTTTCCGTCCACCTTCCCGATTATGTTCATGACCTCGGCCACGTTTGGCTCGGGCCTGCGTTTATCCACTATAGCTATGCCGGCCTTGAGCTTGTGCGCCATGTCCCTGGCCCTGGCCACGCTCCCCAGATCCGGGGATACGACCACGACGTCCTCCAGGCCCTTCTGCACAAAGTATTCCGAGAGAATGGGTCCCGCGGACAGATGATCCACCGGGACATCGAAGAAACCCTGTATCTGCCCGGCGTGAAGGTCCATAGTCAACACCCTGCCGGCCCCCGCCTTCGTGATCAGGTTCGCCACAAGCTTCGCGGTGATGGGTTCGCGTCCCCTGGTTTTTCTATCCTGCCTGGCATAACCGTAATAGGGAATGACCGCTGTGATCCTCCTGGCCGAGGCCCTGACAAGGGCATCTATGATAATGAGCAATTCCATCAGGTAATCGTTCACGGGTGCGCACGTGGATTGCACGACGAAAGCATCGTGGCCGCGCACGTTCTCGTTGACTACGACCTTGATCTCGCCGTTGGCGAACGTACCAAGGTCTATCCTGCCCGGCTGCATGTCTAGATACCCCGCGATCTCTCCCACGAGGTCCGGCGCGCTGCTGCCTGCGAATATCTTGAGCTGCCCTCCGTTGGCGTGACTCACCCCAGAGCTACCTCCCCTGTTCCTCCTCCATTTTCCGCTTTACCCAGCCTTCTTTGTTCTCCTGCCTGGCGCGGGCGATTGACAGAGCGCCCGGCGGCACGTCCGCGTTGACAGTCGACCCGGCGGCCAGATAGGCGCGGTCACCGATCTTGCGCGGGGCGATGATGTTCACGTTACACCCCACGAACGCCCGATCCCCGATGACCGTCCTGTGCTTCCGCTTACCATCGTAGTTGACCGTGACGCACCCCGCCCCCATGTTGACGCCCTCTCCCACATCGGCGTCACCTACGTAGCTATGGTGCGGGACCTTGGAACCGGCCCCGATCGTAGAGTTCTTTATTTCGGCGAAGTTGCCGACCTTGACGCCGGGACAGAGCCTCGTTCCCGACCTGATGTGATTGAAGGGGCCGACTCTGACGTCGTCCCCGACGCAACTCTCCTCGATGACGGAGAATTCCACCGTGGATCCGTCGCCTATGACGCTGTCCGCGATCCGCGTGGACGGCCCGATAGTGCAACCCTTGCCCACGACCGTGCCCCTCTCCAGGAACGTCATGGGCTTGATGACCGTGTCCCGCCCCACCTCGATCCCATCATCGATGAAGGTGCTGGATGGGTCGATTATGGTTACCCCTGAAAGCATGAGCTTGTCCAGTTGGCGATCCCTGAGGACCCTCTCGGCCCAGGCAAGCTGCTTTCTATCGTTGATGCCCGCGACCAGGGTCTCGTCCTCGGCCACGACAGTTCCGACCCTGCGGCCGGCCGACTTAATGATGCCGAGCACGTCCGTAAGGTAGTACTCCCCCTGGGCGTTGTCGGGCCTGACGCGCTCGAGCGCCTCGACGAGGGCGCGGGAATCGAAGCAGTAGACGCCCGTGTTGACCTCATCGACCTGTCGCTCGGCGAGGCCGCAATCCCTGTCCTCCACTATCTCGAGAAACTCCCCCGCGGGGTCCCTCATCACGCGACCATACCCGGACGGATTTGAAAACACGGAGGTCAGGACGGTCGCCGCGTAAGCCCCCGCCGAGCGAGTCTCGACGAGCCTCCGAATGAGAGAGGACGTCAGGAGCGGCATATCTGCGTACAGTACCACCACGTCACCGTCGAAACCCTCGAGAAACGGGACTGCCTGCATGACAGCATGCGCCGTGCCCTTCTGTTCATGTTGCACGGCATAAGCGGCCTCCGAACCGATAGTATCCATGATCCTTTCGGCCTGATGCCCGACAACAAGGATAAGCCGCGCCGGTTCGAGCTCCTTCGCGGCATCAATGCTGTATCTTATGAGAGGCTTTCCCCTGAGGGGATGCATCGTCTTGACCAGGGATGACTTCATCCTGGTCCCGAGGCCCGCCGCGAGAACAATCGCGGCTATTCTCCGCATTTAAGGGCGCACCTCCTCTGGTATTATACCACAGTGAGGATCGTTTTCCTGTGAAATGACCGCTCCAGGGTCCGGGGCGATTCGATATCCATCGGACCGGAGCATCCTCATGATACCAGACGCGTGTTCGGAATCGCGCGTCTCCAGCGACAACACTACTTCGGCGCCGCCAACCGGGGTACCGGCCTTGAGCCTGTCGTGGTTCACGGAAATCACGTTGGCTCCGGACGCCGCAACCTTGCCGAGCAATGCCGCCAGGGCCCCGGGCCTATCATCGAGGAGGACCGCGATGTTCGAAAGCCGCCCGGTTTTGACGAGGCCTCTCTCGATAATCCGTGATAACACGCTCACGTCCATGTTCCCGCCGGAAATGAACAGTACGAGCGGCCCATTCTCAGGTCTGACCTTGCCGGCCATCACCGCGGCGGCTGGGGCGGCCCCCGCGCCCTCCGCGAGTACTTTCCCCCTTTCGAGAAGGAACAGTATCGCCCCCGCTATCTGGTCGTCCGTGACGGTCACCAGATCGTCCACGTGCGCCGTCGTTATCTCGAAAGGGAGCCTGCCGGGGGTCCTGACGGCGATACCGTCGGCTATTGTGCGCGCGCGGTCTGCGGTGACGATCTCGCCCCTCGCCCTCGATGAGAAGAATGCGCACGCGCCCTCGGCCTGGACCCCAACCACCGCGGCCCCGGGCGTCGATTCCTTCACGGCCAGGGACAGCCCGGAAATGAGGCCCCCTCCCCCGACGGGGCAGACGAGTGTGAACGGCCCGTCCACCTCGCGCGCTATCTCCAGTCCCGCAGTGCCCTGGCCGGCTATGATATCGGGGTCGTCGAATGGGTGCACAAACGCGGCCGCGGTGCGATCCCGAATATCCAGTGCCTTCTCGTACGCCTCGTCATAGCCGTGGCCGTGAACAACCACTTCAGCCCCATAACCGCGGGTCGCCATTATCTTCGACATAGGGGCCGCCTCCGGCATGACCACCGTCGCCTTAACGCCCACCATGGCCGCCGCCAGCGCCACCCCCTGGGCGTGGTTACCGGCTGATGCCGCCACCACCCCGCGCGCGCGCTCGGCCGAGCTCATCCGAAGTATCTTGTTGAGCGCGCCCCTGACCTTGAACGAGCCGGTGCGCTGGAGGTTCTCCATCTTGAGGAACACATCGCGCCCCGCCATGGATGAAAAGGCGCGCGAATACCACAGTGGCGTCCTCTTAACTATGTCCGAGATGAGGTTGGAAGCCTCCTCGATCTCCCTGAGCGATACCATACATCCTCCTTTGAGCGCTGTCGAGTGCGGCGTAACTTCAGGTCCTCGGGACCCATCCACCCGGATTGACCGTCACCCTCCTGTTGAATTCGTCCACGGATTCGAGCACGGTCAATGGGAGAAAATCCTCTACTAGCTTCTTGCGAGGCTCACCCGTGGCCACCACGACGCAAGTGCCGACTACCGTCGCGTCGAACTCCCCGAGGAGATCCGCGATCCCCCTGGCCGTGCCGCCACCCTTCATGAAGTCATCGATCACCAGGGCTCTCGATCCCTGCCTTACGGACCTCTTCGGAAGCGACATCCGCTGTATCGTCCGGGTGGATCCCGACACATAGCTGATGCTGACAGACGGCCCCTCGGTGGCTCGGCTGTCCCTCCTGCATATCACGAACGGCAGGTTCATCGCCCGAGCGGTCATCAGCGCGATGGGGATCCCGCGCGTTTCCATCGTGACGACATAGTCGACCCCGCTGTTGGCGAACTGGGTGGCGAATACCTCCCCGATTTCCCATGCCAAGACCGGCGACGTTATCACGTCAGTCATGTAGATGAACCCGCCCGGCAGTATTCGATCGGGGCAATTCAGCCGGTCGCAGACGGATTGCGCCAACCGGCGTACGTCCGCCGGCTCCCTGCGGGGTAGGTATTTGGCGCCGCCGCTGGCACCGGCCATGGTGATGAGGCTGCCCATTCCGGTGCTCTCGATACCCCGGCGGACGATCGCAAGATCCTCGCTTATAGTCGACTTGGCTGCTCCCAGGCGCTCGGCGAACGCGGACAGGGAAAGCGTGGCGGCCGGCCGATCGACGAGGGATTTGACCATGAACGCGATCCTTTCGCCCCTTGTAGCCCTGGCCATCGGGATTCATCTCCTGTCGCAAGATACGATCATATCCTAAACCCGAACGTTCACCTTGTCGATCAGGATATTCATTCACGGGGCGGCAATATTTCGCTCAGTATCTCCTTGCAGAGACTCAAGTCGGAGGGCTTATCGACGTCGAATCCGATCTCGGGGAAGGTGGTTATCACAGCCTTGGCCTTCAAACCGTACAAGGATCCCGCTTTTCTCTCGGCCTCAAGGATCGTCAGCCTTTTCAACATCATCTTGAATAGGAACGGTACGCCCAACACCGAGGCCATCTTGAGCGGCTTCTTCCTGTTCATAACCAGGAAATCGAGCGTCTTTCTCAGATCGTCGGCTATACCCCTGTTGACCAGGAACATGTTGCCGCCGGTAAACTGCCCTTCCCTCATACCGGCGTAAGTCCTATGAACTCCGGGATACCGAGCCTCCATTAAGTCCCGGCGAACCACCGGGTAGTAGAAGTCCAAATCGAGAAGACCGCACTCCCGGATGAATCCGTCCACGACCTGCGGGGTAATTAGAGGAATGTCGGAGGTGACGACAAGTGTTTCTCCGCCCTCGTCGCCGAGCGCCTCGAATCCCCGCATGACGTTATCCACCATCCCCCCGCCCGGCGGGACCACCTCGGCCTCTCCAAGATCCGCTCCCCGGCCCAGCTCGGCCGGACCCACGACGACGATTCGCTCGACGAACCTCGAACCGCTCAGGGCATCAACAACGTACTGGATCATTGGTTTCCCGGAGATCTCGATCAACGCTTCCCATTCTCCCGGGGCGGCCTCACGGAGTTTTCCGTCGTTCGCCCTACCGGCAAGGATAACAGCATCCACGCTCACTGCCGTACCCTCCTCAACAAAGCGTCCGGGTCACGATGGCGTGCTCTATCCCGGTTTCCCCGCGGAATTCACCGCACATCAACTCGGCGTGTCGCCGGTGCCGCGCGACAGCGACCACGGTCGGGCCGCTCCCGGACACCATGACCCCGAGCGGGTCGAAGGTATTCAACCTCTCCATTATTCGCGTGACGCCCGGCACAAGCCGCTCGACAGGTCCCTGTAATGCGTTTCCGATGCCCGATGCGAGCAGCGCGACGTCCCCCGACGAGATTCCTTCCAGCACACGCCCCTCATCCCCGGGGTAGCTCCCTCCGCCCGCATCGAACTCGGCGTATGCCTCCGCCGCTAGAAGCGGGGGGTCGGGTTTTACCAGGGATAACCAGAATGAACCGGGGGGCTGGATGGGGGTGACTTCCTCTCCCCTCCCCTTCACGAGGGCGGTTGGAGTGGAAAGGGCGAACGGCACATCGGAGCCGATCTCCGACCCCAGGCTGAGGAGGTCCTCCCTGTCGACCTCCAGCCCCCACAATCTCCGGAGCCCCAAAAGGCAGGCCGCGGCGTCCGAGCTTCCTCCCCCCAGCCCGGCCGCCACGGGAATCCGCTTGAGAATAAAGATGTCGGCGCCCTTTTCCGGGGCGTAACGCTTCTTCAGAAGTTCCGCTGCCTTCGTCGCGGTGTTGAGGGATCCGTTCACCGGATGCTGGGGGACGTCGGGGTTATCCGAGGTAATATCGATCTTACCGTCCCGTCTATGGTTGACGACGATCTCGTCGAAGAGGTCTATCTTCTGCATGATGCTATCGATCTCGTGGTAACCGTCGCTTCTCTTGGACAGTACTCGAAGCGTGAGGTTGATCTTCGCGTATCCGCAAACCGTGACTCGTTCCACTGCCGCACCCCTGTGGTTGCTTCCACGTGCCCCGCCAAACCCCTTCTCAAGCCTGCCTCGGCATCACCTCTGAAAGCCTCGGCGGAGCCTGTTCTCGTAGTTCCTTCAGGGCATCCACTACAACATTGTACTTCTCGTAGAAGACTACCACAAGATCCCCGCCTTGAGCCATCCCAACGGCTGTTTTGACAGCCTCCGCTTCGTCGAAGACGACTTCGACGTCGCTCATCCTTCTTCCGGCCTCAACAACGCCCTTGCCGATGAGCATGGATACTTCCCCGGGCTTGCGCCCCCGGAGGTCGCGGTCTTCCTTTATGACTATGAAGTCGAACCCGGCGGCGGCCGCCCTGCCCAGGTTCATTATGGCCTCGTCCCTGCGGTCTCCCGGCGACGCGACGACGCCGATGACCCTGCCCTGTATCTCCATCGCCTTTATCGTCTCGATGGTGCGCCGTAGCGCCTGGACGTTATGACCGTAGTCGACGATGACCTTTATATCGCCCACGCCGAAGAAATCCAGGCGACCCGGGTTCTCGGAGTCGTTCCCGAAGCACTTCAGGGCGTCGCGTATCGTTGCGGCGGGGACCCCCAGCGCGACACATGCTGAGGTCGCTGCCAGCGCATTCTCAGTATTATACCTTGCCCGCCCCTTGAGACACACGGGTATGCAGCGGGCTTGCACCAGGCGCTGCTCCTTATCGCCTTTCACCAGGGTGATAATCCCTCTCCTGAGAATCACTGCCGTTCCACCCGCGACGGTATGTCGCTTCACTAGGAGATTCTCTCCGGACATGGAGAATAGAATTATGTTACACCTGCAGCGTTCCATCATTTGAAGGGAGAGCGGATCGTCCGCGTTCAGGACCGCATGGCCTTCCCGTCTCACGGCCTCCAGGACCACCGACTTCACGTGACCGAGTTCCTCGAGGGATTCGACGCCGTCCTGCCCGACGTGATCGTCCGATATGTTCGTGAGCACGCCGACGTCGCAGCGATCGAAGCCAAGGCCCCACCTGATTATCCCGCCTCGCGCCGTTTCAAGCACGGCGCATTGGACGTCGGGATCCTGCAATACCGCCCGGGCGCTCCTCGGTCCCGTGGTGTCACCCGCGAGAATCCTGTTGCCTCCTATGAACACGCCGTCCGTGGTGGCGACACCCGTCACTACTCCGCATTGCGCGACCACGTGTGCGATCATCCGGGCGACCGTCGTCTTGCCGTTCGTGCCGGTGACCGCCACCACAGGGATCCTCGATTTGCCACCCGGAGGAAACAGGTGTTCCACTATGGCCGCTCCCGCATCCCGCGACCTACCGTGGGATGGGAAATGATGCATCCTGATGCCCGGGCCGGCGTTAACCTCGATGATCGCTCCGCCGCTTGCGGACATGGACTCCGCGATGGACGCGGTGACCACGTCGACTCCGGCCACGTCGAGTCCGACTATGGCGGCGGCTCTCGCGCATATCCTCGCGTTATCGGGGTGGACATCGCCCGTGACATCAATGGCGATGCCTCCGGTGCTCAGGTTGGAGTTGTCCCGGAGGTAGACCACCCGGCCGGGTTCGGGCACGTCCTGCAACGATAAACCGCAACGCGCCAGCGTCATCTGGACGACTCTATCTATCCTGATGCGCGTCAGGGGCTTCTCGTGGGATTCCCCGCGCCTCGGATCGGAATTGGCGATATCCACGAGTTCCCGAATAGAATGCGCACCATCGCCCACAACATGGGCTGGAACTCTTTCGGCGGCCGCCACCACGCTTCCACCCACCACCAACACCCTGTAGTGCCGGCCGCTAACGAACTTCTCCACCAGGATCCGCCCGCTGTAAGCCTTCGCCAGCCGGTAAGCGAGGGCCAATTCCTCCCGCGTGCCCACGTTCAGGAATACCCCCTTGCCCTGGTTGCCGTCCACCGGCTTCACCACCACGGGAAAACCTATGGCGCACGCTGTGTTGAGGGCCTGCCTCCGGCTGGCGACCACGCTGCCGGCCGGCACTGGAATGCCGTTCCTCCCAAGGATATCCTTGGTGAGATACTTGTCCTTGGCGACGTCAACGGCCACCCCCGGGGTTAGGCAAGTGACCGTGGCGCGAACTCGTCGCTGAAGCGCACCGTAACCCAACTGGATGTAGCTCGCGTCGTCGAGGCGCATCACGGGGATATCGAGGCGGCCGGCGGCTTCCGCGATAGCGCGGGTGCTGGGTCCCAGTCCGCCCTCGAGTATCAGCCTCCGTATCCTTTCAACCCTTCGTTCCACGTCGTACCGCTCGCCCCTGGCGGCAGCGCCCACCAGCCTGGCGGCCGACCGGCCCGCTTCCAGGGCGGCATCCCTCTCGCTGGCCTCGAAGACAACCCTATACACCCCTGGCCTGGACGTTGCCCTCGTTTTCCCGTAGAATACCGTCGCGCCCGCCAGGACCTGCAGCTCGAGAGCCACGTGCTCTATGACGTGACCGAGCAGCGTGCCCTCCCGCAGTCTCTCGACAAAGCCCCCCGGGTGGCCCATGGAACAGTAGTGTTCTGCGAGCGTGGGGACCATCCTGAGGATCCCGGCGGTGAAGTCCGGTATGTCCCTGGTGAAGACTCCGTCGTACGCTCCCAGGTCTATGAGCATTTCCGCGACGGGGGTCTTACTGTGGACGTTTGGGCCTTCGATAACCCTGATGTCCACTATTCTCATGCTGTATATCCCTCCGCAGTCGCAGATTATGCTGTGCAGCACAATCGGAGCGTATTCATCGGGGCGCGTTCGACTGGGCGATGGGCCGCCTGGAGGCCATGTCGTAGCCGTAACCGGGGGCGAGGACGTGCACGGTCACCCCGAGGATGGACACCGGCCTGTATAGTTCCTGCTCCGAAACACTCGAATGTGTGAGAGCGCCGCCGTCGATCACAGTGACCGTTCCCGAGCCGATCACTCTGAACCTGGCCCTGGCTCCGACCACTATTGCGGTGTCCTCGTCTATGCCGATCCCGAGCACATAGGGATTCTGCGCCACCGCCAACATCAGCCGCCCGATCCGGCCGCGTTGGGCGAAATGCTGGTCGATAACCACCTCTTCCAGCAACCCCATGCCGGGGGACATCCTGGTGGCGAGGTTCATGGGTGACTCCCGCCCGCCGCCCTCGATGATCATTGTGCCGCTCATTGCCGCCGCGCCGGCGCTCGTGCCCGCGATCACGACGCCTCGCCTGTACGCGTCGTGGAGCTCGCGGTAAGCGGCGGTCCCCCCCATCAGGCTCGTTATCCTGAGCTGGTCGCCGCCCGTGAAGAATATCCCTGTCGCTTCGGCGAGCATGGCCACGTTCCGCTCATCGAACGCCCCGGCGCGCGTTTCGATATTAACGAGGTCGATACCCCCCGCACCCAGGCTCGCGAACACCTCCCTATACTGTCTCCCGACCGCCTCCTGATCCTCCGCCGCCACCGTCATGACCGCGATGCGGGCGGATGGTCCGCCGGCAAGCCTCACAACCTCGCGGAGGATCACCTTTTCATCTCGCTGATCCTCGGCGCCGCCGATTATTACCAGGTTGCCTTCGACTTTCTGCCCCGTACAGGCACCCCCCGACAAGACCCAATGGACTATTCTCCCCAGATAGGGGCGAGGCAAAACACCGCGGGAATCGGAAACGGCGCCCGAAAGGCGCCGTCGCGCTGTCAGCGTCCAATTGCCGGCCGCGTCAGATCGTGATCTCCAGCAGATCCATTACATTGCGCATGCGGCTGCAGATGGTGGCCTGATCTGATCCCGCGCCGAGGAGTCCCACCGCGGTACCATCGTCCGTCACGACGAGCGAACCGCTATCGCCGGGTTGCCCCATCGATGTGGCGACAATCTGATCCGAGAAGTACGCCTCGCCGACATCCCCCAGAGATACCTTCAACGTCGCGCTCAACACCCTGATAGTCCCCGTGGTCAGGCCCGTTGTCCGGCCGCTCTTTCTTACCTTCATCCCGATTTCGGGTTCACCACAGGCGCTTACGGCGCCTACCTCCATGATCGAGGCGTCGATCATATCATCTGAGACCGGACGGGCGACCGCCGCGTCCACAAGGTTCTCAGTGGATCTCTTTCGGACTATCCTCAACTCGTACCCATTCTTCACCGTCCTGAGAGCCGCACTGCCCAGGCGCTCGGCCGCCCGCGCGATGGCGCAGGACGGCCTGCTCGCCGTCCGCCATATCGGCACGAATCTCTCCAGATACCCCAGGATGTCATCCGGCTGGCCCCCATCGTACCTCCCCGGTTGGAGGATCGCATCGCCGATCCTGGCCCTGCCGTCTGTGCCATCAGTGATGTTGGCGAGAACGTGATTGTTCGAGAGTATCAGGGGCTTGCCCGTCTTCCTGTCCCTGACCACGGCCCCGAACGTGCCGGCCGTCACCTTGGAATGGCCTATGCTGCTGCCCGGTATCGCCGGACGTGCCCTGGAGGTGCGGTCGAGAAGGGCGAGATCCCCCACCTCGATCACATCCGTGCGCACCTGCCCGAAATGCCCGGGGACCACGTGCGCCGACGGCATGTCCGACGACGGTATCTTCCTCCTGACCAGTACCGTGACGGCGGGTTCGCCCGTTCCGGCGCCACGCACTTCCTTGTTGCCTATCCCCACGCCGATCACGTTGTCCAGGCGGAGAAGGCCGTTTTTCTTCCGCCTCAGTGTGTTTAGGAGCGTTTGCACCCGGTTTCCCCCCCTTCCCATCCTTCCGGAAACATCTTATGCAAACGCCTCCGCCGCTGCTCCAGGGAAATGCAACGGCCCTCCCCGTCGTTGCGGGAAGGGCCGTTGCCGCGCCTCGGGCCTATGCCGACCTGGCCAGAGGAGCCGTGCTGAATTCCCCGTGGTCGCCGTTGAACCGGAGCCTCACCGCGCGCGTGAGGATCTCGGAGTAGGTATAGGTGAGCCGCCTCGGCCCGCCGAAAGCATCGACTTTGACCACAAATATGTTGGGATACGTGCCCTCCAGTACCCCCTCCTCAACGCTAAACCTGCGGCGGCCCCTGTCGGCTTTCACAGTCAGACGCCTGCCCAGGCGTCCTTCGAGGCCGCGCCTGATCGATTTCAGCGCGCGACTTGCCACGATGTGTTCCGCGTTTTTCGCAGCCATGCCCATCATCCTTTCGGAAAACAGCCCGAAATGTCAACGCAGGGCGTCGCCTTATGTTAACATTGTAACATTCAGGCGCACCCTGCGTCAATTTACCGTAAACCGCGCGCAATCCTTATGGTATTACTTATGTGGTGTAACTTGTGTGGTGTTACTTGCTGTGCTTGTCCGCCACCTTCGACGCTCCGTAGGAGTTCGGCTTGATCCTCGCGTCGAACCCGCTGCCGGTGACCATCCCCACGATATCTCGTATCAGGTCCTTCGTCTCGCCGTTCTTGCCCACATCTAGGTGTATCTCGATGTTGAGATCGTGGTGGCCGTTCTCCGACAGTTTCTCGTACAACCGGCTGGCCACTCCCAGGCTGAGCGCGGTCTCGAAGAAGATGCGCTGCCTGAGCGAGTTCATCTTGCGATCCTTGGACCGGTGGTAGAAATACCGCCCACCCTTTCCAAGCCGGTGGATGACCACCGCGGTCACGAAACACACCTCGTCGCGGCTGTGGGAGTCGGTCCCTATGATGATCTTGTAGCTGTCCTCCGGCAATTCGCCCACGTAGTACATTATGTCTTTAAACATCGCGTCGAACGACATGCTTCCCTTCGTCGGGCTTATGAACATCATTGGAGACCACCCCCTTTCGCGCTGCTTGAAGGCTAGTTCCGCCAACCGGATTCCCGAGCTACAGTCTAGCACTCGGGGGGCGCTTTTGCAAACTCCATGCCAAAGGACCTGCTCAGTGCCGCGAACTCTGCTATCGAGAGCGTTTCGCCCCGCCTCCCGGGGTCTACGCCCGCCGAGGCGACGGCGATACTCGTCCGCTCCCTGCCGAACGAGTGTTTCAGTGCCGAGGAGATCGTCTTCCGCCGGTAGTTGAACGCCTCGCGCACGATCCTGAAAAGCAGGTCTTCGTCAGGCACGGGGTATTCCGGTACTTCTCTAACGTCCATCACCACGATGGATGAATCGACGTCGGGCGCGGGCATGAACGCAGTCCGGGGGACCGGGGAGAAAATCGAAGGGCGCGTCTTGTACTGGCAGGCCACGGAGAACGCTCCATATTCATCAGATCCCGGGGTGGCTATCATCCTCAACGCGACTTCTCTCTGCACCATGAGAACCATGCGGGAGATCGCGGCCCCGCAGAAGAGTAACCTGGTCACTATCGGGGAAGTCAGGTAATACGGCAGGTTCGATACTACCTTCCAGGGGCGGGGCCGGCTGCTATCGCAGCCGCCCGCGAGCATTCCCCGGAAATCCAACTTCATAGCGTCGCCCTGTATGACCGAGACGTTCTCGAATCCCGATGCATTGGCCCCCAGAACGGGCACGAGATTCCGGTCGATCTCCACCGCCAGGAATCTCGCGCATAAGGGGGCTATCGCTACCGTCAGGGTCCCTATCCCGGACCCGATTTCCATCACGCACTCATCGGGCTCCAGGTCCGCGGCTGACGCGATCTTGTCCACGATGTTGGCGTCCACCAGGAAGTTCTGGCCCAGTGAACGCCTGAACGACAGCCCGTTCTCCCTCATTATCCGCGCCACTATAGAAGGGGACGTCAAAGCGCGGCCGTGCGGCACAGGGCCGTCAAAGGAGGTAGATCCTGACTCTTTTCCTGCCCCACTGATACGCTTCCTTGGTAGTTTCGAAGCATACGTCGATCCTGGCACCCTTTATCGCCCCTCCGACATCCCCCGCGACGGCGAACCCGTAGCCCTCCACGTAGACCCTGGATCCCAGTTTGATAATGCGCGGGTCCACGGCCACTATGCCGTATCCCGCCCGCAGGCCGGTTGCCGTGTAGCCGTCAGCCGAAGCGCCTGTGCTCTCGGGGCCGGGGGTGTACGCGGTGGCGACAACATCCATGGCCTTCTTGAATCTGATAGTGTGACCACCTCGCGAAACAACACCGCACGTCCCCAGGGCGACTATCTGAGTTATGGGTTGCTGCAGCACTTTCTCTCCAATAACCTCGGTCTTCAGGACTTTGCCGTTATGCTTGACGAGCCTCAGCGCGAGCTCCTTCAGACCACCCTTGCCCTGCTGTATCACCTTCGACATGCCGAGCTCGAGCTCGCCGTCCTCCCTCTTCTGCACCTGGAAAGGGATGGCCACCCGCCTGGTAACCATCTCCTCATCAACCCGGGTAAGCGCGACGGTCATGCCGGGAACGATCTCCTCATCGGAGACGGGACAGACCAGGTCATGATCTGATACTGATATCCCCGCCTGACTGACGGCATCCCTAACATACTGCCCCGTCGCGCGGATGTGGAACCTCTCCCCATCCGCGATGAGAGTGACCGGCACGGCCCGCTCAACGACGACTATCTCGCCCGGAGCGGGCTTCTCGGCCGGTCCGGGGGTCACTACGTCCCCCTCTTGAAGGGTCACGCTCGCGGTCGATAGGAGCTCCTTGACGGGGCGTCCCCAGGATCTCACGGAGTACGCGCATCCGTCCGCAACGATCGTCACGGGCCTTCCGGCGATCGCCGCGAACGCGATCCCCAGGCCCGCCGCCACAAAGACAACGGTTAAAGCCACAACCACCGGCAGTTTCTTTCGATTAGCGTAAATGAGCTCTAGCAGGTCAGCACCCCCTTGATTGGGTGATTGTATGGATTCGACAGCGGGGCCGGTTCCACCTTCCTGGACAGGAATCCAGTACAGGTATATGCAGCCCCTTCCAGAGGTAATTATTCCCACGAGAGTGCGGTCTATTCTATGCGGAACAGCCTGCGGGTGTTAGCGAGCGTGATCTCGGCGGCGCGCTCGAAGGGTATCGACCTGACGCGCGCCAGTTCCTCCGCCACCCTTACGACGAACGCCGGTTCGTTGCGTTTGCCCCTGAAAGGCTGCGGGGTCAGGTAAGGGCAATCGGTCTCGACCATGATCATGTCTTTCGGGGCCATCCTGGCGACCTCGACCAGTCTCGTTGAACCACGGTACGTCAGCGGGCCGGCGAACGATATCAGGAAGCCCATATTCAGGCATTCCCGGGCCATCAACCAGTCACCGGAGAAACAGTGCAGGACTCCGCCCACCTCCCTCGCCTTTTCCGCCTTGAGAATCTCCACCACCTCGTCGTGCGCGTCGCGGTCGTGAACGATTATGGGCTTCTGAACCTCCCTGGCCAAGCGTATGAACGTCCTGAACACCTCGCGTTGCAACGGCCTGGGAGAGAGGTCCCTGTAGAAATCGAGGCCGATTTCACCCACCGCGACCGTCTTAGGACCCGCCAGCATCGACCGGTACCTGTCGAGGTCCCGTTCGCCGAATTCCTTCGCGTCGTGCGGGTGAACCCCGACCGCACAGTAGACGGACGAGTGACTTTCCGCCAGCCCGATGGCCCCCAGCGACGAGGCCCTATTGAACCCAACGTTGACAACCGCGCACACTCCTGCTGCGGCCGCCCTCTTCAGTACCTCTTCGCGGTCGCCGTCGTAGTCCGGCATATCCAGGTGCGCGTGCGAATCAATCAGCATACGTCGAACACCACCCGCGACGATGACATCGCTCGTAAGAAATCGATCCTGCGAGCCACTCCTGGCACGCCTGACACGCCTACGAAATCCTGCTGCCGGGCACGATCTCGTTGTCAGTGGTCAACAGCACGAGATCCTCCCCGTGAGACGCAGCCAGGAGCATGCCGCGCGACAGGGTCCCCCTGATACGGGCGGGTTTCAGGTTCACGAGCACAATGATGCGCTTCCCGACCAGGTCCTCGGCCCCGTACTTATCTGCGATCCCGGAGACTATCTCTCGGGTGGCTCCGCCTATATCGATGCTCAGCCTGAACAGCTTCTCCGTGCCCTCGACCCTCTCAGCTGAGAGTATCCTGGCAACTCGCAGGTCCATCTTCTTGAACGCGTCGATGGTGATCTCCTCGCCGCCATCGCCCCCCTGTTGAGCATCGGCGCCGGATCCGCCGGCCGGCTTCCCCGCATCGGCGGCCGCCCGCTTCGGGGGCTTCTGCCCCGTCGCCGCGACCGGTTGCCTTGTCTCCGGGTCTATCCTCGGGAAGAGCGGTTTGCCTCTCCTGGTGACGCTGCCCGGCTTCAGGCCGCCCCATCTCACGAGGCCGTCCCACGTGACGATCCCATCCAGGTCTCCCTGCCGCGGCGACCCTTCGATGCCGAGCTGTTCCCAGATCTTCTCCGGGGTGTGAACGAGGAACGGGGCCAGCAACACGGCGGTGAGCCTCAGGCACTCACCGAGGTAGTATATGGCGGTGGCAGCCCGGTCGGTCTTGTCCTGCCTGACCAGCGCCCACGGCGCCACCTCGTCGATATACTTGTTCGCCCGCCCTATGAGCTTCCATACGGCCGCAAGCGCTCCGGACAACTCCAGGCGCTCCATGGCCCCCTCGAACTCACTGGTCACTGAGACGGCGAGTTCCCTCAGCCCGGAGTCCAGGGGATCTTCCCCCCGGGGCTCGGGTATCCTCCCGTCGAAGTACTTCTCCCCCATCACGAGCGTCCGGTACAGGAGGTTCCCCAGGTCGTTGGCCAGGTC
>JAHDPS010000306.1 GCA_018434225.1 Bacillota bacterium | reverse complement strand
CTCAAACACCGCGTTATTGCCGCCGTCAACGTCGTCTTACCATGATCAATGTGCCCGATCGTCCCAATATTAGCGTGCGGCTTCGTCCTCTCAAACCTCTTCTTTCCCATCACTGTTCCTCCTTACCACACGACAGCGGAGCTGCCCGGGCTATTGTCGCGTAATTCGCGGGACAAGTATTTCCTTGACGCCGCGGAAAAATCCTGCCGTCGCGCGTGGCGCAAATAAATGGAGCTCACAACCGGGATTGAACCGGTGACCTCGTCCTTACCAAGGACGCGCTCTACCGTCTGAGCTATGTGAGCCCGCTGCCGGAGGACCGGCTGTGTATCATATTCGATTGTGGAGGCCGAGCAACATGTAAGCCCGGCCCGAAAATGGGCCGGGCGTCGTGTGCGTTGGTTGCGGGGGTAGGATTTGAACCTACGACCTCCGGGTTATGAGCCCGACGAGCTACCTGGCTGCTCTACCCCGCGTCAAGTTGTGTCACTGGGCCATAGTGGTGGAGAGGGCTGGATTTGAACCAGCGAAGGCGCCAGCCAACAGATTTACAGTCTGCCCCCTTTAGCCACTTGGGTACCTCTCCACAGCCTATCATCAATGCGGTCTATCATCAATGTTAATCGCTCTAATGGAGCTGGCGATGGGATTCGAACCCGCAACCTGGTGATTACAAATCACCTGCTCTGCCATTGAGCTACGCCAGCATGCCAGCAATAATAGATTATACGACTCTTACCTTCCCGGGTCAAGGGAGTAACCGGGGGATTTCAGCGGGCGACCTGCAATCTCTCCGCCTCGTGTTGCCGCCTGCCGTTGCGGTCTTCGAGGTACCTCTCGAGTTTCCTCTTGACCCTCTGCAGCGCGTTGTCTATGGACTTCACGTGGCGGTCAAGTTCCTCGGCGATCTCCTGATACGACTTGCCATCGAGGTAGGCCATCAGTACCTTCCATTCGAGGTCGCTGAGAATCTCGCCCATCTTCTCCTCGATGTCGCCGAATTCCTCCCTGTTGATGATGAGTTCCTCGGGGTCCGTTATCTTCGACCCGGAGATCACGTCGAGGAGCGTCCTGTCCGAATCCTCATCATAAATGGGCTTATTCAGCGAGACGTATGAGTTCAGCGGTATGTGTTTCTGGCGAGTGGCCGTCTTGATGGCCGTGATGATCTGCCTCGTGATGCACAGCTCCGCGAACGCCCTGAAGGATGACAATTTATCGCTCCTGAAGTCACGTATGGCCTTGTAAAGACCGATCATGCCCTCCTGGATTATATCTTCCCTGTCCGCGCCGATGAGAAAATAAGAGCGAGCCTTGGCTCTCACAAAGTTCTTGTACTTGTTGATCAGGTACTCGAGGGCGACATCGGAACCTTCCCGCGCGTATTCCACGATGTCCTCGTCAATCATGGCCTCGTACTCATGGAAAACGTCCCTCTGCGGGCTTATTCCCACCAGGCTTCCCCTCCCCGTACCCGTAGCCCTTGTCCAGCCACACAATGATTATAACCCGTCCACTTCCACCCGATCAAGTATCGGACCTCTGGCGAAAAGCCTCAAATATGACCAGCGCCGCAGCGACACCCGCATTCAGCGACTCGATACGCCCTTTCATAGGGATGCCCACGATGAAATCGCACGTCTCCCGCACCAGTCGGCCGAGGCCCCTCCCCTCGCCACCCACTACGAGTGCGAGAGGTCCTTTGAGTTCCGTCTCCCACAGGCACTGCCCGCCCGCGTCCAGACCCGCTATCCACAGTCCTTTCCGTTTCAATTCGCGCAGCGTGGATACTATGTTTGTCACCATGGCTACGCGAATGTACTCGACGGCTCCAGCGGACGCACGAGTCACGGCGGGCGTCAGCCCGGCGGCCCGTCTCTCGGGGACTATGACACCGTGCAGGCCGGCGGCTTCAGCGCTACGCAATATGGAGCCCAGGTTCATAGGGTCCTCTATCCCTGCCGCAACGATAATGAGGGGGGCTTCGTCTCGCGATTCGGCGTACGTGAGTATGTCTTCTACATCCGACAAGACGAGGGGAGCGGCGATCGCCACTACACCCT
>JAHDPS010000223.1 GCA_018434225.1 Bacillota bacterium | reverse complement strand
TACGCCACTTGTCATTGATGGAAAACCAGCCGGATGCATGCTTCTGGTAGCGTGTACGGAGGACCAAAAAAGGACCTTGGTAGGGGCAACCATCCGTTGGGTTGATTTCCTGGAAAAGATGACGGATCTCATTGCCCGTGCATTCAATGAGAAGCGAAAGACTGATCAGATGAAGACACTGGCTCAACAGTTCGACGCAGTCATCGACTCTGTGAAGGAAGGAATCCTGACCCTCGATTCTTCAGGCATAGTCATTCACACGAACCGTGCAGCAACAGCCCTGTTACTGACAATCGACTGCGAGCTTGTGGGCAAGGCCATCACCCACATTTTCCCCGAGTTCAACTGTGATCTGCTCAAAGCCGACAAACGAGTCGAATTCGAGACGCATTCCGTTCTCGGCGGAGAGAAGGCGTACTGGTTGTGTACAATGAGCCCAATGGCGGGTCGCGCTTTTGCTGACGGGTTCGTATTGAGCTTTCGAGGGATCGACGAAATCCCGAGGATGGTTGCGAACTACATGCGTAGCGAGCGACAATTCGCTCTTGATGACATTCTGGGTTCCAGCTCCGTGATGGCCAAGGTCAAGGGAATTGCCAGAAGCACTGCAGCAGGCGACTCCACCATCCTTATCCAGGGCGAGAGCGGGACGGGCAAGGAGCTTTTCGCGCGAGCCATTCACTTTGAGAGCACTAGGCAGAAGGGTCCGTTCGTGGCTATCAACTGTGCTGCGATTCCGGAGGCAATCCTTGAGAGCGAGTTGTTCGGATACGAGGAGGGGGCCTTTACGGGAGCGAGACGCGGGGGAAAACCGGGAAAATTCGAGCTTTCACACGGAGGAACTCTGTTCCTCGATGAGATAGGCGATCTACCGCTGCACCTGCAGGCAAAGCTCCTTCGGGCCATTGAAGAGCGCCAGGTAGATCGATTGGGGGGCCGTAAACCTATTCCGGTGAACATCAGGATTATTGCAGCAACTAACAGAGACCTCGTGCATATGGCCAGTCTTGGTCAGTTTAGACTTGATCTATATTACCGCGTCGCCGTGATTCCAATAATAGTCCCTCCTCTTAGAGAACACAGAGAGGACATTCCCGAGTACGTGTTATATTTTGCGAAGAAGTATTCGCAGGCCCTTGGGAAGAGGGTGGATCGCGTTGATCCGGAGGCCATGAGGGCTCTAATAGCGTACAGCTGGCCTGGCAACATTAGAGAGCTGGCCAATGCTCTGGAATACGCGGTCAACTTAGTGCGGAACGGGACTATCGGACTTGACTATCTTCCAGCACATATTGGCAGTGATATCACACGCGGGGCGGCTTGGTCCGAAGGCATCGGGAGGCGGGCGAGTTACTGCCCCCCTGAATGGCCGGCGACTTTAGCAGACCAGCGTTCCTTTGCAGGCAGGCCCAAAATGAGCCGTGAGGATCTCCAGCGAGCGCTTGACACTGTGGGTAGATCCACCAGTGCGAAGGAATCGATAGCGAGGGCGTTCGGCGTTAGTAGGGCAACCCTATACCGAAGGCTCAGGGAATACGGCTTGTAGCCTTACGTGGTGCAGATTGCCTACATCTGCAAAGATTAGAAGCATCGAATCTCACGTCTCACGTCTCACGCTAGAAACCCATTTGAGAAAAATGAGAAACCCTCTGAACTACTCCTCCGAAAGGACCCCCTGGGACCTGGAGGTTGCGAGAAACCCCCAGTATTTTCGTTGGACTCCAGCATGGCACGCTAATTGCAATACTGTACCGTCGATAGAATTGCATTGGCATACTGCTTCTGACCAAGATCCAGGAGGAACGCCTTGACGGGCATTCAGGGGACAGACGCTATTGGGAACAGGGGGGTGAAGTGGGAAACCGGGAGGTATGGGCGGCGGCCCGCAGTGGGCACGATGTCTTTCTAAAGAGACACTATACATTTTCGCGGGAGGGATCGAGAATCGATGGAAAAACGAGTTCAGTCGTGTTTGGATGAACAATACCTTATCAAACTTACCCAAGACCTCATTCGTGTTAGGACGCCAAATCCGCCGGCCGACTACTCCGAGATTTCCCCCCGGATGAAATCGTTGATGGAGGGTCTTGGGCTTAACGTTAAGGTAATGGAGGGTTTTGAAGGCAAGCCCAACGTTGTCGGACTCTGGGCGGGCACTGACCCGGAGGGCCCCACGCTTTTAGTCGATGGCCACATGGATGTCGTCCCAGCGGGTGATGGTTGGGACGTCGATCCTTGGGCCGCAGAGATCAGGGATGGGGCGATCTGGGGACGTGGATCCGCTGACATGAAGCATGCTTTAGCTATAACCGCGTCGGTCATCAGAGCCCTTAAACAAGCAGGATTTACCCCGCGAGGCAATCTGCTCTTTTCCGCTACAGTTGATGATGAGACCGCAGGTTTATTTGGCTCCAAGTACGTTATTGAGGAAGGCCTGAAACTCGCTGGATGGCCTCGACCGGCCTTTCATCTACTTCTGGAACCAACCAATTGGGACGTCGATGTTGCATTCAAAGGACGGGTCTGGATTAAGATTACTGTCAAGGGGAAATCGGCTCATGGTGGCAGCCCAGAAAAGGGCGTCAGCGCAATCGTTAAGATGATGGAACTGACGCGGAGACTGTTTGCCATGGAACGGCACACTCATCCGCTCATGCCGGCTGACACTCTGAACATCGGCACAATTGAGGGGGGGGAAAAGACGAACATTGTCCCAGAATCATGCACTGCTACGTTCGATTACCGGTTCGTTAGTCCGTGCAGTTCCGATCAGGCGATTCAGAGGTTCCAGGATGTCATTTCCGACATGGAACGTACTGATCCGGACTTTCATGTCTCGGAGTTCAGCTGGTTCGAGAAGAGGGACCCCACCGAGACCGACCTCAAAGCACCTGCGCTGAATCTCCTATGCGACTGCATCAAGGACTATTCTGACCGGCCAGGGAGGCTAGCAGGATCATTGTCGGCAGGGAACACCTATTGGTCCATGAGACAGGGTGGACGCATTGCCATGTCGGGTCCAGGGGATCCCTCGATCATTCACACAAACAAGGAATGCATCCCAATCAAAGACTTGGTGGAGGGAGCCAGGATTGTTGCCGCATTCGTAGTTAGGTTCCTAGGTTGATAAACACACGTAAAGGAGAGGGATAGTCTATGCAGCCTGAACAGTCAGGGTACCCGACGAAGTTTTGGGATTGGTTCTACTTTCCGCATCTCGACTCGTGGACAATAAGATGGGTCGTCTGGTTCACTATTCTGTATGTATTCCCGTTCATCCCGTATCCGGCTAATCCTTGGGGTTATGTTGTGGGCAAGTACCTACCGGGGCCGGCCGGAATACCGCAGTTTATGTGGCTTCAGTATGTACTCAGTGCTCTTACCGTAGGCTCGATGATGTTGTTCTACCGCAGTTGTCGGATACGTGGCGTATTCAATCAGGAGGGAGGCTCAAAGTAAATGGATATTCGACCTATTCCTGACGCGTTCTTCCCTGCAATGGCCATCTACTTCATCGCGATGGCCTTCCTGGGTTGGGTATCTGCAAAGAAAACCGACTCCATTAAGGAATTCCTGACTATGGGCGGCACAGCCGGCGCCCTTGTTGCGGGTTTTGCGTACCTGAGCACTCAGTTCAGCATGAGTACATTCATGGGAGTTCCTGGCGCAGTATCTACTGTGGGTTGGGCCCTGATCGCCATTAACATGACCCTTGCATTCGGTCTATGGCTTCCGACTTGTCTCGCGGGAGCCCGGCTTTCTGAGTTGTCCAAGACACTAAGCCTTTACACACTCGCTGATTACTTGGAATCCAGATACTACTCCAAAACGATCAGGCTCATAGTGAGTGCAATAACCGTTATCTTCGTCCTTCCGACAATTGGTGCGCAGACAATTGGAGCGGGAGCCATCTGGCGGGTGTTTACTGGCCAGCCAGAATGGATCGGCATTGCACTCATGGCTGGGGTAGTGACCTTATACTGCCTGACAGGCGGGATAAGAGGAGCCATGCTCACGGATGTAGCACAAGCAGCCTTGATGTTAGTGACGGCAGTAACTATTATCGGTGTTGTCGTGGCCACAGGAGGCGGCTTCGGAACGATGTCATCCCGGCTGGCCGCACTCGATTTAGGCAAGATGTCATTCCCGGGGAGTCCAGTTAAGAGCGTTTCATATCAGTGGTTCGCCTCCAATCTGTTTCTATGGACATTCTTCACTCTTGGCTTGCCGCAGCTCGTGACCAAGTTCTTTGCCATGAAGAATTATGAGACTGCGGTGAGATCATCGATTTACGCGGGCCTCGGGATGGCGTTGTCGGCCAACCTAATACAGGCGGTGGGCTGCTTCGCGCCCGTAATCCTAGGGACGATTCCCAAGGCTAGCATAGATTATGTCGTACCCATCATCTCTGTCAAGATGCTCCCCGCCTGGCTTGCCAGTGTCATGATGGCCGGGTTACTGGCCGCCGGGATGTCAACAATTGACTCAATGCTGGTCGTTACGAGCGGGAGTCTCGTTCGGGACATATACTTCAACTTCATCAATCCAAAAGCGGAGGACCATCAGCTTCTATCCCTTATCCGCTGGGTGACTCTTGCCTGTGGTGTGGCGGCCTTCTTGATCGGAGTGCTCAGGCCCGCCACGATCTTCCAATTGATCCTCTTCACCTTTGGAGGTCTGGGAGTCCTGGCTATCCCGGTTCTCCTGGGTGTTAGATGGAAGCGTGCTACCAGAGAAGGAGCCCTTGCGGGCATAGTCCTCGGAGAAGTTTATCATGCGCTCGCTACAAAGGTTCCCGCTTTGGCATTCAAGTTCCACCCGGGCGTCCCGGCGCTCGCGATCACGTTAGTAGTGATGGTCGTAGTGAGCTTGATGACTCCGCCTCCGCCATTGAAAGTCCTTAAGGAGCATTACAGCTAGAGGATGCGGGATGTTGCCGGGCTTTTCCGGATCGGTTTCAGGCTCATGTGGTCCTGTAACTATATGGGGTAGTGAACAAGGAGATGTTCGAATGAGGATAAAATACGTCATCCCCCTACCTATGGGCAAGACCTATCTGGGAAAGAAAGAGATAGAGAGAAGACAAGATCGGAAGAGCG
>JAHDPS010000287.1 GCA_018434225.1 Bacillota bacterium | reverse complement strand
GTCCCTCGGATTTCTCTCCATCAGTGGGCGCAGGCGCAGCGCATCCAGCGTCTCTTCTGTCGATGAGTCGAACGGCGCATATTGCGAAACACCCGGCGGCACGCCGGCGCCCCTCGAACACGCCGCGATTTCCTCCCGCACTGTGTCGGATGTCAGGTGGTCGTTCGGGTTCTGGGACAGCCATGCCACCCGCCCATCCCCGTCCCGCACCCTTACTCGGCCGTGCGAAGGGCGCGTTATGCCGGCGATCACCCTGAGGAGAGTGGATTTCCCGGCACCGTTCTCACCGAGGATTGTGACGAACTCGCCCTTGCGCACTATCAGGGAGACGCCCGAAAGAGCCGGACGGAGGCCGCCCACGCACGGGCCGTCGGGGCCGTTGTAGTATAGCGAGACCCCCCTCAGTTCGACGCGAAGCGGACGCGGACCGGAGGCCGCCCCTGGGCGGGGATTGGACGCCGATGGAGCGTGGGAAGCCGGTCGGGCCCAACTATCGGCGATCATCGTTCTGCCTTCCCGGATCGTCAGCGGGAGCGGGTCTATCCCCGCCTCGCCGAACAGCCTCGACACGATCGGGGTCTCGATCCGGCGCTCGAATAGGGTCCGGACCGCCCGCTTTGGGGCGCCCAGGCATGTCGTGGCGCCTCCATCGCACAGCCATACCGAGTCCGCCATGTGAAGACACTTTCCCAATCGTTGCTCGGCCATGATCACTGTGGTGCCGAAGTCCTCGTTTATCCGTTTCACCAGGCCCAGGAATTCCTCCGTGGCCACTGCGTCCAGTTGGGAAGTGGGCTCGTCCAGGAGGAGTACGCGCGGCCGCATCGACAGGACGGACGCGAGCGCGACCTTCTGTTTCTCTCCCCCGGACAGATCCGAGACGTGGGCGTCTTTGAGGTGGATTATTCCAAGATAGTTTAATGCCTCCGATACACTGCGCCTGATCGTCCCGACAGGGCGGCCGAGATTCTGGAGGCCGAACGCGACCTCACGCTCCACCCTGGTCATGAACACCTGTGATTCAGGATCCTGAAATACCATGCCCGCCAATCGCGCCAGCGACAGCGGATCGCAGTCCCCTACCCGCGTCCCGAACAACTCGAGTCTCCCCGAGGCGCTTCCCCCGTGGAACAGGGGCACAAGACCCCGGATTGCCCTCAGGAGCGTCGATTTGCCGCTTCCGGAACCCCCTACGACCAGCGCGAACTCTCCCTCGCGGACGGAGAATGTCTCCAGGTTGAGCGCGGGTCGCTCTCCACCGGGATAAACGTATTTGTATCGTTCAGCGTTGACCGCCAGCAACCGACCACCTCCGCAATCGCGCGGGCGCCTGGGCGCCCGCGTAGATGGCTGCCGGGAGGAACTCCGCCGCCAGCGAACATAACGGCGCCGCGGACGCGGACCACCCCCCGGACGATCCCACGGGGTATCTTCCAGCCATCAGTATGGTTGCCGCGGATCCGGCCACGGAAGCGAGGCACAGGCCCGCGTCCAATGCCGTGAGCGGAGGCACGGGATACCTGCTCCGGGGCCCGGCTCCCCATCCCCTCGCGTACATTGCCTCGGCCAGGTCCACGGATAGTTCGAGGGACTCATACACGGCCGCCCTCAATACGGGGGCCTGACGCTCTAGTCGGTCCCGCAGCGTAGACTCTTTCCCATTGGTGTTTCTCGAACCCCGGGCATCGCGGACCGCACGTATCCTTCTCCCTATGTATGGGGTCAAACGCAGGCTCAACGATGTCGCGAGCGAAAACTTGGAGGACGGATTCGACGCGAGGAACAGCAGCTCGTCTTGATCGGTTATTATCTGGAGCAGGGAGAACGCCCCCGTCGCCGCCAAGAGGCGCATAGCCATCGTCGCGCCCCACGACACCGATTGCACGGTCGGGCCTCCCGCGATCGAGTTGACGGCCAGGACGGCGAGGGCGGCCGGGGCGACCGGGCGCATACTCTGCCACCACTTGTTCAGGCCGTTTCGACCATCCTCCGACGACCAAGCCGCCACGGCCTCGGAGACAAATGCCGCGGTAATGCGGACCCCGTCGTCGATGGCGAACGAAACGACGAGGTAACCCACGCATAGTGCGATGGCGGCCGCCACGTGCAGCCGCAACGGCGCGGCGGCCCGCGGCCCGGCTACGCTCGCCGGAATCAGCCTGGGTGGAGGCGTGTACCCCCCGCCGCTCATTGCCTGTCGCCTCCCCCCGCCGCATCGACCGGTAGGCGTACGCCCCCCAATGATGTGATGGCGAGGCCGAAGGCGCGCTTCAGTTCACTTCTACCCCGGCTTTCCCCATCCGTCAGGACGGCGACCGCAGCGTCCAGGCCGGCCTTGTCCCAGCCCACGACTAGAAAAAGCGGCCTCCTGTCACCCATGAACGACCCCGTCGCCACGATGAGAGCGGCCCCCTCGCGCCAGCAGGCCCCTTCCTTTCCGCGGGAGTCGAATCCGAGCAATCCCTCTTTCTTAACGGTGCCCGGCATGCCGGCGCGCCACGCGTTTCGGAACAGGTCCGAAAGCCAAGGATAGTTCAGGGCCTCCTCCGCGAGCCCCACCAGCAGGACTGGTGACTGCCGGTCGTCCAGCGGCTCCCCGGCATATCCGTTCAGGTGGCATTCGCCTCCGGCCGACTCGATGGCCTTCGATATCCTGAGCGCCCGATCCGCGGCGGACGACGTGAACAGGACGCGGCACCCCGAATCGAGAGACCGGTCAAGCGGCCTCGGCCACGCCCCGACAGGCGCCACGAAAATGCCGCCGCCGCTCGACCAGTCGTGATAATCCCACCAGACGATGGCGCCGTCCGCCACCCTGCTCTCGGCCGCTCCCCTGCCCTCGAGCACCCCATCGACATAGTAGAACCAGTCGCCCCCCTGAGAGGAGCGCCTGCCGGTCGAGGCCAGGTCGTCGATGGATTTCACGAACCCCCCTCCGTACATCGTTTCCACCCGGCAGACTCTCCTTGTGACGTCCATCACCGTCTCCCCGGGGGAGAATGTCTCCTCCACGCTCTTCAGCACGGTGTGGCCGCAATCGCGCGTAACCCAGACCTCGCACGAGGCCGGTCCCGCGCGGTCGGGCGAGCGGCAGGAGCACGCGAGTGTCGCCACCGCCGCAATGACCGCGATTAGCGCCCAGCCATGCGCTCGTCTCGGCGCCCGACCTATCGCCCGGCCCGGTGCCCGGCCCGAAAATCCGCGTGGTCCGCGAACGCGCGGGCGTAACGGCATTCTATCGCCTCCCCGGCACTAAGAGTAATCTAGCGAGCATCACTGCCGCTTCCGCCCTCGTGGTTGCCGCCCCCGGCCGGAAACTCCCGTCCGGAAGGCCCTTCACTATGCCGAGGCCCGTCACAATCGAGGCGGCTTCCCGCGCCCACCTCGGGATCTCCTCCGCGTCACTGAACCCACTCACATCCCCCTGCGCCGTTCCGCCCGGCGCCTCGCCGACGTTGACCGACCTGGCCAGCAGTATAGATACTTCCTGGCGGCTGATCGGATCGTCCGGCCTGAACAATCCGTCCGCTCCCCCCATGACGAGACCCGAGGCGACCGCCGCCGAGAGATAGCCGGCGTGCCACTCGTTGCCGGACACGTCCACGAACGGAGCGGCCCTGTTCTCAAGGGGTTCGATCCCCATTAGGAGCGAGAGCATCTTGACGAATTCGGCGCGGGTCACGTTCCGCGCTGGTTCGAACAGCGAGGGCGACACGCCGCTGACGCAGCCCGAGGTCGCGAGGACTTCCACCGCCTCCTTCGCCCACGCGCAGTTCGTTTCCGAGACATCCGAGAAACTCACCACCGGAGCGGTTCTTTGGAACACAGCGAAGGATCCTAGAGTCGTGGAGACCCCGGTGACCATCCCGTTGGCGGGATCGTAAACCGACGGCAATGGTATCCACCGCTGCGTGGCGGCATCGTACCTGGCCATTACCAGGTCTTTTGCAGGGCAGTTCTCAGGGGGGATCACCCTTATGGATATCCTGGCGTGGGCCCCGAGCGATGTCTCCCCGGCCGTGACCGAATACAGCGGCGTGATCGCTTTATGGGTTCTCGGGATAGCTCGACCAGGCGCTCCTGTCGCCGGGACTTCGACCACGGAAAGGGTCTGTCGCCCTGCGAACGAGTTCGCCGCGAGGGCGATCTCGAATTCGCCCGTCTCGTCGCCGATGGTGGCCGCGCCGCCCGCCGCCGTCTCCGCGCTCTCCGCAACGATGTTTCGTTCCAAAGCGGCCCTCCAGTAGGCTATCTCGTCATGGGTCATGGACGCCACTGCCGGCGACCCTCCGGGCGCCGGGGTCTCGTCGGAGATCGTGTCCGGAGTGACGCACCCTGCCGACAACTCCAGGTAGGCGTACGGTCGCTCGGAAACGCCGGCCCGGAGCCGCTCGAGCTCCCTGGCGGCCGCTTGTCGGATCTCTTCCCGGCGCTGCGCCTGTGACGAGGCGATCTCAGGCTTGGGAGGGAGCGGCGGCAGGCTCGGCCCGGCTATGTCGTCCTCGAAACCGCCGGTGTCGCGATAATCTAGCGCCCAGAACCAAACGATAGCGTCCCCGTCGCGCAGGATGTACTCGGCGCAGCCCAGTGCCGGCACTCGCCGGTTGACGGCGTACTTCCATCCGGATGCGCCGGATTCGCACAAGCCGTCGATGCCCGCCACGTACCCTCCGTCCCTGACGATCAGTTGAGCGCCGGTCTTTCTCAGGGCCGCCAGTGGCGTCGGGTCCGAAGAGCTGATGCCTACGGTCGTCCGTTTGCGCATCGTTTCCCTGCCGCGGCCCCAGACCTCCACTGAAACCCTCAACGTCGAGGGTGGATTGTTCCCGCCCCCGCCATCCTGTTTGCCCCCGCCGGAGCCGGCCACCGAGAATCCCGCTTTCGAGAACGCCGTGACGGCGCCGACGAAATCCGCCGTTCCCTTGACGCTTTTCACCTGGCCGGTCGACGCCTGGCACCCAGCCAGGTACGACAGCATGTCCCCTCCCGGCTTGAGCCAGGATTTCTCGAGCGGGTTGACGCCGGCCTCACAGAGCGCCCTCACCGCCTCCGCCGTCGAGTATACGTTGGCGTCTTCAGCCGGACCCCAGCTATCATCCAGGAAGCCCCCCGATGCGGCCTGCTTGGTGGCAAGAAAATCGATGGCGCCGCGGATCGCGGCGGAATCCGCCGGCTCGCCCAGGGCGAGCAGCGCGCGGATGACCTGCGCCGTCATGTCGGGACTCGAGGAGACGCCGGAAACGAACCCCCATCCCTTGTCGGCGTTCCCGGCCGAAAGCAGCCACTCCCTCGCCGGATTGGGGTTGGGGATGGGCGTGCTCGCCCTCTTCAAAGCGAGGATGGACCATACGTGGGAATTCACCCATGTCTCCTCGCCGGCCACGCCGAAGTGCCCGTTCTGATCCTGCCTGGACGTTATATCGGCGACGAGGTCTTTCCCCGCGATGTTCGACGGGTCCGCGCCGCACGCGCATGCCTCGAGAACGGACCGAGCGTAGTCGGTGGTCCTCGCGAGATAGCCCGGTTCGCCCAGCTTCGAGATGAAGTAGTCCAGGTGGTTCTGTGGGATGCTCTCGCCCGCGGCGGCGAGCTCTATCGCAGGCCAGCTCCCTAGATTACCGTCGGCCTGTTGTTGCCCCTTCAGATATGCCTTGGCCAAATTGACGCTTTCCGACAGCAAGGCGTCGGACAGGTATGTATTCGGCGACACGGAGACATTCTTCGTCGCCGGGGTGCTCCTCGTCCCGTCCGCGAGGCGGGCGAAGACGCTTATGCTGTAGCTTCCACCCGGGATCGATGGGAAGGTGAGCGTGTATTGACCGGAAGGCGCCTGCGCGGATGTCTCGCTCACGACGGCGCCCCAGTCCAGTACTCGCCCGACGACCTCCGCGGCCTGGTGGGCCGAGCCGGCGACCGACATGGCTCTCGTCTGAGGATTGTAGGACGTCGAGCCTATGGTCGGCGCGTCAAGGCCGAGCGGATAGGAGTCGCCGCCCTCGGCCCATAACTTCAGGGGTTCCGGCCGGGCGATGAGCGGCGCGCCCGGCGGAACGCCGGCCGGGTCCGTCTTTTCCGCGGTGATGACGCACTCACCGTCATTCCCCAGATCGAGGAGCGCGCGGCCCTCGGCGTCCGTGACGGCGGAAGAGGTCCCGAGACGTACCGTCGCCCCTTCGATGCCGTTGCCTGTCCCGAGGTCCACGAGCTGTATCCGCGTCTTCCCCTGGACCGCGCAATCCTCTCGCCGCAGTCCGGTCGCCGGGGTGGGCCACACTACACCTCCATAGTAAAACAGTACGCTGTCGCCGTCCGACAGGAGATAGGACGCCGCTCCCACGTTCGCGGATGCCGGATCGACCGCCCCGTCCCTGATGACGGTGTACAACCAGCCGTCCCAGCCGCCGAAGGCGCCCTCGACGTCCGCCTCAACCGACGACAGGTAATCCCCCCAGGCGACGTTTTTCACAAGGCACGTCTTGCCCGAGTCGTTCACGGCCTTCACCGCGGCGTCCAGGGCGTCGGAGCCATCTGGAACATCCACCATTCTGTTGACGTGCGTCTCTGAGATGCCCTCGATCCGGACCTTGACCTGTATGTTCCCCTCCGCGCCGGCCGGTCGCGGCCCGTATGCGGGCACGGCCGCAAGCACCATGGATACCGCCAGGACCATCGCGAGTAGGGCGCGGGAGAGTCTCCTTGACGATTTCACGTATCGCAACCCCTTTCGTCAGAATTTCCGGTGTTCAGAAATCCCGGTCTTCGGAAGACAGATACCCCCCATCCACCGGATGGGGGGTATGCGGGCCATGCAAAAACACCTCCTTCATCCGCGTGAAGTAGACAGTGTGTTTTCGCAGGCAGGTCTCCTGGCTCGCGGCTCAGACGTTCCGGTTGACCTTCCCAGCTATTACGCCAGTGGCAGATGCCTCAAGGCACCAACCTGGAACTCGCCGCTTACAGTGGCGGGACCGCGCCGGATTCGCACCGGCTTCCCTGTTTAAGCCCTTGCGGGCGCCAGCGAAAGCAAGCAGTATTCAATTGTCGAAAAGCGGCCTATGCGAGCGCCATCTTGATAGTACCAGATGTCCCACGTGTTGAAAAGCGTGAAGGGGCGCGGTTTTCTTGACAGGCGCGCCCCCTCGGATATAATTGTTATGAAATGCCGTATTACGCAGCAGCGTTGATTGGAATAGCGGCGAGCCGCAGCCGCTGGAGAGGGGGCCACAGCCCTTCCGTCCCCGGGACGGATGGGCTTTCAATTACCATCCTGGCATGCATCATTCTGACATGTATCATCCCGGCATGTATCATTCTGGCATGGAGGGGTAGGCCGTAATGAGGAAGACGGAGATTCCGAGCGTGTACGACCCGGGCGCCGTGGAGGAGAAGTGGTACGCTCGCTGGCTGGAGAGGGGTTACTTCAGGGCGGAAGTCAATCACGCCAGGAAGCCGTACTGCATAGTCATCCCGCCCCCCAACATAACCGGCTCACTTCACATCGGTCACGCGCTGAACAACACGATACAGGACATACTCATCCGTTACAGGCGCATGAAGGGATTCGAGACCCTCTGGCTGCCGGGTTACGACCACGCCAGTATAGCCACTCATACTAAGATAGAAGAGATGCTGGAGAAAGAGGGCACGAACAGGTGGGAGCTCGGCAGGGAGAGGTTCCTGGAGCGCGCCTGGGAGTGGAAGGAGAAGTACGGGGGGACCATCGTCTCCCAGCTGAAGAGGATGGGCTGCTCGTGCGATTGGAGCCGCGAAAGGTTCACACTGGACGAGGGATGCTCGCGCGCGGTGGCGGAGGTCTTCGTGCGGCTGTACAATAAGGGCCTAATTTACAGGGGTAACTACATAACTAACTGGTGCCCGACGTGTAAGACGGTCATATCCGACATAGAGGTTGAACACGAGGACGAGAAGGGCAGTCTCTGGCACGTCAGGTACCCGTTCGCCGACGGTGACGGGTATGTTACCATAGCCACCACCAGGCCCGAGACGATCCTGGGCGATACCGCGGTGGCGGTCCATCCATCCGACGAGCGGTACCGGAACGTGGTCGGCCGGATGCTCATCCTGCCGGTGGTGGGCAGGAGGATCCCCGTCATCGCCGACGAATACGCGGACCCCGAGTTCGGGACGGGCGCCGTCAAGGTCACGCCGGGCCACGACCCGAACGACTTTGAGGCGGGGTTGAGGCACGATCTGCCGATCGTGAAGGTCATCGGGCTGGACGGCAAGATGACCGCCGAAGCGGGAAAGTTCGAGGGGATGGACAGGTACGAGTGCAGGAAGGCATTGCTCGCCGAACTGGAGGCGGGCGGGTACCTGGTGAAGATGGAGGAACTCTCCCATGCCGTGGGCCATTGCTACAGGTGCCGTACGATCGTCGAGCCCCTGGTCACGACCCAGTGGTTCGTCAAGATGGGACCGCTCGCCGGGCCCGCGATCAGGGCGGTCAAGGATGGCCGTGTGCGATTCGTTCCCGAGAGGTTCACGAAGGTCTACCTCGGGTGGATGGAGAACATTCGCGATTGGTGCATATCCAGACAGCTCTGGTGGGGCCACCGAATACCCGCCTGGTACTGCAGGGATTGCGGCGAGATAATGGTGGCGGCGACCCCGCCGGAGAAGTGCGCGAAGTGCGGGGCCGGCCGAATGGAGCAGGACCCCGACGTGCTCGACACCTGGTTCTCCTCGGCCCTGTGGCCGTTCTCGACCCTCGGCTGGCCGGATCGGACGCCTGAACTGGACTATTTCTACCCGACGTCGGTCCTGGTGACCGGATACGACATCATTTTCTTCTGGGTGGCCAGGATGGTGTTCAGCGGACTGGAGTTCATGGGGGAGAAGCCGTTCGACGACGTCCTGATCACCGGGTTGATAAAGGACTCACTCGGGCGGAAGATGTCGAAGAGCCTCGGAAACGGCGTCGATCCGGTGGAGGTAGTACAGGACTACGGGGCGGATACTCTCAGATTCACGCTCGTCACGGGGGTCACTCCGGGCAGCGATCAGAGATGGTTCTGGGAGAAGGTACAGGGTTACAGGAACTTCTGCAACAAGATATGGAACGCTTCGCGATTCGTCCTTATGAACCTGGGCGATTACGACCCCGACGCGGCGTCCGGCCTCGATCCGTCATCGTTTGAAATCGAAGACAGGTGGATACTTAGCCGGTTGAGCAGTGTCACGTCGGATGTGACTCGACTGATCGAGAACTACGAGCTGGGCGAGGAGAGCAAGATATTATACGAATTCATGTGGAGCGAGTTCTGCGACTGGTACATCGAACTCGCCAAGTTGCGGCTTTACGGAGACGGTCCCACCCGCGTCCAGGCCCAGTGGACGCTGAGCAGAGTGCTCGAACGGACCCTGCGGCTATTGCATCCGTTCATGCCGTTCATCACGGAGGAGATATGGCAGGCCCTGCCTCACGAGGGCGAGAGCCTCGTGGTGGCCCCCTGGCCGTCGCCTGAGTGGGGGCCGGATGAAGGGGCGGAGAGGGTCGTGTCGCTCATGATGGAGGCCGTCAGGGCCATACGCAATCTCAGGGCCGAGGTCAACGTCCCCCCCGGGCGAGAGTCCGAGGCGATCATCGCGGTGTCCTCCGCGGAAACCATGGTGGCGCTGGAGGACACAAGGGAAAGGATCATGGGCCTGTCGAACACGAAACCCCTGGGGCTGGCGATGGGGGGGGCCCGGCCCAAACAGGCGTTGGCGGCGGTCATCGACGGGGCGGAGGTATTCCTGCCGCTCGAGGGGTTGATAGACATAGCGAAGGAGATCGAGCGACTTCAGAAGGAGCTCGATCAGGCCGGGGGAGAATTGGAAAGGGTCGCGGGTAGGTTATCCAACGACGAGTTTCTGAGGAAGGCGCCTCAGGCGGTAATAGAGAAGGAATCGGAGAAGAAGAGGATCCTCGAGGAAAAGGTGTCCGTACTATCCGGCCGGATTGGCGCGCTCGGCGAATCCTGACATTCGGCGCGAACGGCATGGCCGAAGAGGTGGCAAGGTATGAATTACGAGATGGACTACAATAACGCGATGACGTATCTACACGGCTTGTACAGATTCGGGAGCCGGCTGGGCCTGGGGAGGGTCAGGCGCCTCGCGACTCTCCTGGGCAACCCCGAGAAGCGGTTCCCCTCGATCCATGTGACGGGTACTAACGGAAAGGGCTCGACGACGGCGATGGTCGCCAGGGGTCTGCAGGAGGCGGGGTACAGGGTCGGCATGTACATCTCCCCGTTCCTGCAGGAATTCGAGGAGCGCATCAGCATTAATGGAAGGAATATCCCCAGGGAGAGAGTAGCGGATCTCGCTTCCACGGTGAGAACGGCGGTCGATAGGATGCTCGAGGAGGGCCACGAGCACCCCACCGAGTTCGAATTCATTACGGCGATGGCCTTCCTGTACTTCGCCGAGGAGGGCATTGACTTCGCCTCAGTCGAGGTCGGGATGGGCGGGCGCTACGATGCCACGAACATCGTGACCCCGGCCGTATCAGTGATAACGAAGATAGGTTTCGACCATACGGACAGGCTGGGGAACACCCTCGCGAAGATAGCGTACGAGAAGGCGGGCATCATCAAGAAGGGCGTACCGGTGGTGACCTCCCCGCAGCTTCCGGAGGCGATGGGCATCATTTCGCAGGCTGCGGAGGACAACGATTCGCGGCTGGTGCGGGTGGGCGAGGACGTTTCCTGGACGGAGATCGCCTCCTCATTAGACGGTCAGACCATCGACCTTAACGGGCTGGGAGCGCGGTACGAGGGCCTGGAAATCGCCCTCCTCGGCCGCCACCAACAAGTGAACGCGGCCACCGCCCTATCGGCGCTCGAGGTCCTCGTCTCGCAGGGTGTGAACATCCCCGAGTCCGCGATCAGGGCGGGGCTTTCCAGGGTGATTTGGCCCGGCAGGCTCGAGGCGGTGAGCCGGTCCCCCGTGGTCGTGCTCGACGGCGCTCATAACCAGGACGGGGCGCGCGCCCTCGCGGCCGCTATTCGCGAGATACTGCCGCACGACAGGGTGATAATGGTCATGGGGATACTTGCGGATAAGGCGGTCGACGATATCCTATCGGAGTTGATACCGCCGGCGGACGAGGTCATCGTGACAGTTCCCAACAGCCCGCGCGCCCTCCAGGCGGAGAAGCTCGCCGACCGGGTGCGCCGCTATCCCGCAACCGTGCACGTGAAGCCGCGTATCTCGGACGCGGTGGATCTCGGCCTGCGCCTCACGGGGCCGAGGGATCTCTTGTGCGTGACCGGCTCCCTGTACCTCATCGGAGAGGCCCGTTCGAAACTGGAAGGATTTTTCCAGCGGGACAGGAATATGAATTAAAACAGCCTGTGACCATGACGGGGGTGTGCGCGGTGGATTTCCGTCGCCTGGACGTCCAGAACTGCGAGTGCCCCCGTTCCTTCTCTTCGCCGGCAATAAACGTCATCCAGGATAGAGAGGAGCTCCTGCAAACCTACGGCGAGGAGATCGCCAGGAGGGTGAACCTTGGGGATTGGTTCGTTGTGGGCGTTCACAGGGGGCTGTGCAGGAGCGGAGGGTACTCGGTCAGAGTACAGGATATCAAGCATAGTCCGGACGCAGTCACGGTCACGGTGCATTATCGCGACCCCGAACCGGGCGAATTAGTAACCCTCATGATGACGGAACCATCGGATGTAGTCCTCGTTTCAAGGAAGGGATTTTCCCCGGGGGAACACGTCGAGTTCATTTTTCGCGACCAGGACGGGGTCGAGATACACCGCCGCGCAATGACTGTAATCCGGGCAGGGGGGTAGCGCCGTGAGAAGAAAGGGAAGCGGTTCCTTGTCTTCGTATGTCCCGTTCCTGCTCTTCGTTGTCTGCCTGGGCGGCTTGGCCATTCTCAGTGGCTATTATCTCGGAAAGTACATCGTGTCCTCGCTCTCCACGCTGAGAGTGCCTTCGGCGAAGGACAAGCCGGCCGTCCAGGAGGCGAGCAGGCCGGCGCCCGTTGTCACTCTGGGCGCTAAAGGGATGACCCTTCACAGGGTGCAGGCGGGCCTGTTCAACGTCAAGAGCAACGCCGAAAGCATGGTGGCGCAGCTCCGCAATGCGGGGATTCCGGCCCTGATGACCGGGGAGGCCCCGCACAGGGTCATAGTGGCCGTCTTGCCGAGCGCGGAAGCCGCCAAGAAGGTGGCGCAATCTGTCAAGACAAAGGGCTTCGAGGCGATCGTGGGCAAGTACGAGTTCCAGGGAAGATCGTTCAAGGCGCAGGGTGAAGCGGGTTACACCGATGCCGTGAAGTCGGCGGTGGACGCGTCGTGGGACGCGCTGGACAGGTCGCTCAAGGCGGCGGATGCCTTCATTATGGGTGGGCAGCCCGATAGCAAGGGAATTGTCGAGGCGACAGGCCGGGTAAACGACGCGAAACAGAAACTCGCCTCCTCCAAGGCGCCATCGGGAGGCGAGGCGGTCCACGATGGCGCGGAGAAACTCCTATCCTCCGCTTCGGGAGCGCTACAATCGCTGACAGTGGCCGCCTCATCGGGGCAGCCGTCATTGTCTGTGCTGGGCGACATCGCAGAGGCGGTCCTGGCGTACGAGAAAGCGGTGTCCGCTTTGCCATTGGATTGATGAAATGAAAGAGGAGGAAATCAGGTTTCGGGAACGAACCGATCCCCCGTTGGGCCTCGCCGGGTCCGGGTGATCGATGGCAGCGCTTTTCATATTGAGAAAGTGGTGAAAGCCTTAGGTCCGCCTCCGGCACGGGGGCGGTAGTTTTGTGTTTGGTGTGCTATAATGATTCGACGGCGGACTTGCTGTATTTGTCGCATTTGTCATAAGGGGTGATCTTGGAGGTGCAGGCGAAGACGTTCCCGGGAGGGGTGCGCGTTTCGCACTCCAAAGACCGGACAGAACACCTGGAGATACGTAAGGCGATCGACCCGCGGACAGTTGTGATACCGTTGCACCAGCATACTGGGGCCCCCTGCGATCCCCTGGTCAAGAAGGGCGACAGGGTGCTCGTCGGACAGAAGATCGGGGACAGCAAATCATTCGTGTCGGCCCCGATCCACGCCAGCGTGTCGGGGGCCGTCACGGCGGTGGAGCCGAGACCTCACCCCGCGCTCCTCCGGAGCGTTATGTCGGTCGTGATCGAATCGGATGGTGCTTTCGAGGTCGACCCGTCCGTTAAACCGAAGGGGGACCTCGATTCGCTTTCGCCCGAAGAGATCAAGCAGGCGATAAGGGAGGCCGGAATCGTGGGACTGGGCGGGGCGGCATTCCCGACCAGCGTCAAGGTCAGCCCCCCGAAGGAGAAGCCGATCGACGCGTTTCTCTTGAACGGCGCCGAGTGCGAGCCGTACCTGACCGCCGATCACAGGCTCATGTTGGAGGAGCCGGACCTGATCGTCTTCGGCGTAAGGGCCCTCATGAAAGCGATCGGCGTGGAGAAAGGGATCATTTGCATCGAGGATAATAAGCCCGACGCGATAGACGCCATGTCCCGGGCTGTCGCCGATTACCCGAACCTGAGCGTGGCAGCGGTGAGGGCGAAGTACCCGCAGGGCGGCGAAAAACAGCTGATACGTGCCGTTCTGGGGCGCGAGGTGCCTCCGCCTCCGGGGCTCCCCATGGATGTGGGGGTCGTCGTCAACAACGTGGGGACCGCGGCCGCGGTGGCGACGGCCATCCGGACCGGCATGCCGCTGGTGGAGCGTGTCTTGACCGTCACGGGTTCGCTGGTCAAAGAACCGGCGAACCTCAGAATGAGGTTGGGGACGAGCTTCAACGATCTCCTGGATCAGTGCGGGGGCCTCACGGGCGAACCTGTGAAGATAGTGGCCGGGGGACCGATGATGGGCATCGCCCAGTATACCACCGATGTTCCGGCGATCAAGGGCACCTCGGGGATCCTGGTGCTTTCAGAGCGAGACACGGTGCTGGAGGATGCCACCAACTGCATCAGGTGCGGAAGGTGCGTCCGAGCGTGCCCGATGTTTCTGCAGCCGCTGTACATCCGGATGTATGCGGAGGCATCCAGGTGGGACCTGGTATCCAGGTACTCGCCCGCGAATTGTATAGAGTGCGGCTCTTGCGCGTATGAGTGTCCCGCTCGGTTGCCGCTGGTTCAATGGATCAAGATATCCAAGGCCGAGCTGGCGGCAAAGAAGGGGGGACGTTGAGAATGGCGGAAAACAACCTGGTAGTAACCGTATCACCGCACGTCAAGTCTCCCGGCACGACCAGATCGGTGATGAGATGGGTCATCATAGCGCTGGCACCCGCCACCCTGTGGGCGTTGGCCGCGTTCGGCACGGCGGGGTTCAGCGTTGTCCTAATCAGCGTGATCACCGCGCTTTTCTGCGAAGTCGTATGGCATAATCTGCGAACGAGCAAGGGAGTCGCCAGGACGTGGCTGGCTCTCGCCTTGAGCCTGGGCGTCCCGGCGGCGGGCTCAGCCATGGGCCTGGGCATCGCCGTCGCTGTGGCCACGGTGACGTTCATGGCCGCCTTCACCTTCAGTGAAACGGCCCTGGAACGGAGGGGCGAGAAGCGTCACGTATTCGACGGCAGCGCGGCCGTCACGGGCCTATTGTTCGCCCTAGTGCTCCCGCCGGTGGTGCCGTGGTGGATCCCGTTCATCGGATCGTTCGTCGCGATATCGCTGGGCAAGGAGATATTCGGCGGGCTGGGGTTCAATGTGTTTAATCCAGCCCTGGTCGCCAGGGCTATACTGGTTCTGTCGTGGCCGGTTTACCTTACCAAGGGGTGGTTCAAGCCGCTCGTGGCGGACGCCACCTCCAGCGCCACGCCCCTGACGGCGATAAAGGAGGGAACGTTGGCGGGGCTGTCGAGGTTCTACGCGCCGCTTTTCCTCAACAATCCGGGCGGCTGCATAGGTGAGGTTTCCGCGGCCCTGCTCCTGGCGGGGGGCCTGCTCCTGATACTCGCGGGGATCATCACGTGGGAGATACCATCCACGTATCTGGGAACTATGGTAGTGGTCAGCCTCCTGGTCGGCCAGGACCCGGTGTTCCACCTGCTCGCTGGAGGCGCGATGCTGGGAGCGCTCTTCATGGCCACAGATTACGTGACCTCGCCGATCACATCGAAGGGTAAGATCGTATTCGGCGTGGGGTGCGGACTTATAACGATGATGTTGAGATTGTACTCCAAGTCGCCCGAGGGGGTGACCTCGGCGATCCTGTTCATGAACATGCTGACCCCTCTGATCGACAGGTCGCTGAATCCGAGGCCGTTTGGGGTCAGCCGGGCCGCGAAGGGGGTTCGAAAGTGAAGGCTCAAATGATGGATTTGACCAGGGGCGTCGTTCTCGAGAACCCGTTGCTCAGGCTGATGATTGGTTTGTGCTCGGCCCTCGCGGTGTCGGTCAAGGTGGAGAACGCCCTGTTCATGGGCATAGCGGTGAT